>JAKFUY010000051.1 GCA_021732495.1 Legionellales bacterium
AACCAGGGTATCTATTATTACAAATGTTTTAATAACTTTAAAGCGCATGAACAAGATGCGTTATTGACAGTTTTCAATGAACTTTTGGTGACACAACCCTACTGGACCGAGCTTTTATTGAGCATTTAAAAAAATGAGGGGATTCTTAAGAGTAATGCTATGTATGCAGCATTAAGATTTTTAAAATTCTCATCTGCTTGTGGATCATCTAGGTTTTTGTCGGGATGAAACCTTAAAGCCATCTTACGATACTGAACCTTGATTTTAGCTTCTCTTTTTTCAACTGACAAACCCATTAAATCGTTTGGAGATAATTCAAGCACTTTTAAATTCAATTCATAAGTATTCATTTTTTACACCAATATGAATTTTGAATAAACATAATGTTGCTTTAATATATTTATTTTTTCAATAACTATTTACTGCGGACGGTGTATTTAGAAATAAATATTACCTGCTACATAGGCGCCAGGGTGTTCGAAGCATCTAAAGCATACATACCTAAGATGGAAGCAGACCAGTTTAATATCTTACCCATAAGATACAACCAATTGTTTGCATTGGGTATTACAAGCACCAAAGTATTGGCAATCGCAGAACATAACGTGGCTGTCGATACCCAAATGACGTATTCGCTATATTTTTGTCGATTGACAGGCATGGGTGGCAATAGAGAAGGGTTATCTGGTCGCGAACTTTCGTTGTAAATCCATAATAGATTGTTGATACAAAAGACCCAAAGGCAGGCTAGCCATAAATTTGGCGCAAAGATACAAAGCCATGATGTAATCATACCAATGCATGCCATAAGCTGGCAGATGTCGCGATAATCCAATACACTATTTGTAGGATTTGGTGAGTGGTAGTAGCTGGTGGTATATATTTGAATGGTATAGGCGATAGCTATAGAACAAATTGCAATGCTCGACAAAAGTGGGGAGACAAATCCCAAAGGAAAGTCACTCAATTTGTTAAACAAGAACCCACAAATAAACAGTTTATTGGCAATATACTCCAAGCAATTAACAAAAGCCGGAGTTTGAGGCTCCGGCTGTCTTGTAACTTCTGTGGTGAATAAAGACATGTTATTTTTTGGGATAAAATACATCCTTACCAATAAAAGGAATCAAAGCCTTTGGCACATGTATAGCACCAGACTCGTCTTGATAATTTTCCATCAAAGCCAAAAGCGTACGACTAATTGCAATGGCTGTGCCATTGAGCGTATGGGGAAAGTATTTTTCGTTTTGATTATCTTTGTAGCGAATATTTAAACGTCTTGATTGAAAATCTGTGCAATTAGAACAAGAAGTCACTTCACCATATTTGTCTTCACTTTCACGCCCAGGCATCCAGACCTCAATATCGTATTTTTTATAAGCTGTTGCGCCTAAATCACCAGCACAAATGCGTAAAATTCGATAAGGCAACCCCAAACGTTGGTAAATAGTCTCTTCGAGCTTTAATATTTCCTCTAAAGCCGCTTCACTTTTTTCAGGGGCTGTAATTTGAAATAACTCAATTTTTGAGAATTGGTGAACGCGATACAGACCTTTACTTTCTCTTCCAGAAGCGCCTGCTTCACGGCGAAAACAGTGGCTATGGGCCACATACTTTATGGGCAATTGCCAATCTTCCAAGATGGTATTGGCATGCAAGCCACCCACGGTGATTTCAGATGTCGCAATGAGACTTAAGTCCATATCTTCAATATTATAAATATTGGCCTCATCCCCGCGAGGATTGAAGCCAATACCCGTTAATATTGAACGTTTTGCTAAATCGGGTGTAATTAAAGGCGTATAACCAAACTCGCTGGCCACTTGCATGGCAAATAAAGTCAGTGCGAATTCCATTAAGACCGCTTCATTTTTTAAGAAATAAAATTTAGAACCAGTCACCTTAGCGCCACTATCGAAGTCAATCCAGTCATGGATAGCTGCCAGCTCTAAATGGTCTTTGCTTTTAAATGCGTGCAGTGGGACTTCACCGACATATCTTAAGGTTGTATTTTCAGCATCTGTCATCCCCTCTGGGGTGCCATCTGCAAGTAAGTTTGGAATCGTCAACCAGGCTTGGTGGAAAGCGTCATCCAATTCTTTTAATTGCGGCTCCATCTTGGAAATGGTTTGATTGAGTTCTTTTCCTTGAGCAATCAGTGCTGGCTTTTCTTCAGCAGTGCTCAATGGAATTCGCTTGGCAATTTGGTTGGCTTTTGCGCGCTTTTCCTCAATATCAATTTTGAATTGCTTGCGCTCGTGGTAAAGGGATATTAATTCAGGAAGCTGGGCTTTCATCCCGCGTTTTTGAATGATATCTTCGATGTGTTTTTGATTTTCGATTATATATTTAATATCTAACATTTAATTAACCTTTTGCAACAAATGCATAGCCATAGCCCCGAATAGTTTGAATCCATGACTCATCATGGTGGTCTTCACTTAGTTTGTGACGTAAATGACTGACGTGAACGTCAATACTGCGATCATAAGCTGTATATTTTCGCCCTAAACTATATTCTGTCAACTGTTCTTTCGAGAAAACACGACCAGGATAGCGCAAAAAAATTTCCAAAAGATTAAATTGGCTATTTGTAAGATTTAATGTCTGATTTTTAATCACCGCATGACGGGTGAGACAGTTGATAAGCAAATCTCCATGAGACAATATGGCATCATCCATTGGCGTATTGTGAGAACGTCGAAGTAAGGCTTTGATGCGCGCAACACATTCGGCGACTACAAATGGCTTTTTAAGGTAATCATCCGCACCTGCAGAGAAAGCATTCAAACAATCTTGCTCTTTTTCACTTGGACTTAAAATTAAAGAACTTAAGTGTTTTAACTCTCTAAATTTTTCTAGAGCTCCTGGCACCCAATCAATATGTTGATGGATATCAATGATAATGAGTGAGTAGCGCTGTAACTTATTTTGAACATCTGTAGCATAATGTTCAAATTCTCCTGCTTGTATTGAACATTCATGTTCTTGTAAATCAACAATGAGCTCTTGACTAAATGGCAGGTGGTCGGAGATCAAAAGTAGGTGATTATTCATGCTAAACTCTTGGGGGCTGATTCGGGATTGTGGGGGTCTGGGCGTTTATCCAGACATTCAATAAGCTTAATCCTTCTCGAGTTTGCGCTTAAAATCTTAAATTTGAAATTTTTATAATTTAATTTTTCCCCTTGCTTAGGGGTGTAACCAAATTGAGCAGTCAAAAGTCCACCAATCGTATCAAATTGAGTGTCATCCATTTGCGCATGGAGACGTTCATTGAAAATATCTAATTCAGTATCAGCGCGAACAATAAAATGTTTGAGAGATAGTGATTTAATGGGGTCTTCTTCATCGACATCAAATTCGTCGGCGATATCACCTAGAATTTGTTCGATGGTATCCTCAAGGGTTACAAATCCAATGGGTTGACCATATTCATTGACGACAATGACCATATGATTTCGGTTTTGTTTGAACTCCTTTAGCAGCGCATCCAGACGTTTACTTTCTGGAACGAAATTAACGCTACGTATCAAATCACCTAAATCAATATTTTCTTTATCATCATCATTAAGATTAAGCAGGTCCTTTGCATGCAGGATTCCTAGGATATCATCACTGTGGTTGGCAAGTACTGGGAATCGAGAATGTCCAGATTCTGTAATTAATTTAATGATTTCCGCATAATGGGCATTTTCATGAATGCTGATCATTTGACCTTTTGGCATCATAATATCTCGAACGCGCATTTCTGCAAGATTGAGCGTATTTTCAATAATTGCGCAGGTTTCATGATTAATAATGCTATTTTGTAAGCATTGTTTCAGCTGAAAGAGCAAGTCTTCTTTCGAACGAATCTCCGAATGAAAAATTTTTTTAATCATTTGATTGGTTTGCTCTTTAAGGTATTGCATAGGATTAAATTTAATCATGGTCTTCATAAGGGTTGGGGATGCCTATTTCATTGAGTAGTTTAATTTCAATGGCCTGCATGATGTCCTCTTCTTCGGGTTTCATATGATCATGCCCCATTAAGTGCAATACACCATGAATAACAATATGTGCCCAATGATGTTTAAGCGGTTTATGTAGTTCTTGACTTTCAGTGAAAAGCACATCAGCACATATGATAATATCGCCTAGTAATGGATATTGAAGTTCTTGTAATAAGGCTTTTGGAACCTGGGTAGGAAAAGAGAGCACATTGGTAGGCCCTTGTTTTTTTCTATATTGTGCATTGAGTCGGCTGATTTCTTCTGAAGATACAATTCTAAGTGTAAGCTCAGCTTCATCCATTTGTGAATTTAAAGCCAAGTGTGTCCAATGTTTAAGTTCATCATCGGTCACAGGAAGTTTGGTGGAAATAGCGTGCTGTATATCGATTATAAACGCCATATCGGGGAGGTATCATCATTTTTTTGTGAGGTATTCTTGATATAGTAACTATTATTTGATGATTTTACAATTCGTTTTAAGTGGCCTTATGAATTTTATAAAAATGAAACATAAACAATGGAGGTATAAATAAATGAATTACACCATGGCTTTATCAAATTGCATCTCACTAAAATTGACAACTCCTGAAAAGGGCACTGTAATGACTATAGTAATATGACTATAGGTGTAATTATGCGAAAATCTGCTTCCCGCATTGCTGCCGGTGAATTTAAGGCCAAATGCCTACAAATCATGGATCAAGTAAAGGAAACCCATATTCCTGTAATTATTACAAAACATGGAATACCGGTAGCTCAATTAGTGCCTATTGAAACGACACCACTTCTTTTGTTTGGGCTACAAAAAGGCGCTATCCTTATCACCGGAGATATTATCGCCTCCCTGGATGAAAAATGGGATGTTAATGCCTGATTTACTGTTAGATACTCACGTGTGGATTTGGTTGATGAATGGTGATGAAACCTTATCAAAGGTTGCACGTAAGGAGATTGAGCTCGCCTGGGGAAAAGGAACTTTAGGTGTTTCTGCCATCTCTGTTTGGGAGGTGGGCGTGCTTGAAAAAAAACAAAGGATTATCCTCAATAAACCCTGTTTGGAATGGGTAAAACAGGCGCTGCAGTGCGGCATTCTACTGCTGCCGCTCACACCCGAGATTGCGATTGAAAGCGGTCATCTACCTGACTACTCAAGCGGAGATCCTGCAGATAGAATTATTATCGCAACAGCACGCATCGAATCTCGAGTATTGGTCACTCGTGATGAGTGTATTTTAGCCTATGGCCTTACTCAGCGAGTCAATACTTTGCAGGGTTAATTGTGCTTGAAGTCACCTTCTATAATCGAAATATAGGTTCTAAAAATATATCGGTTTGTATGTGAACATTAATAACTGTTGGGATAAAAACCTGCAATTGCTCAATTGCAATGCTTCGCTCGTTTTTTTTGATAGTCCATTTGTCCGATAAACGGAGCATATTATAATGCAACCACATCATCAATTCCCCCAAAACTCTATATAGGGCCTCATTTGCATATGCGATGTTTTTGATGGGACACATTTGCAAGTATGTATTTATAAGTTTTTCATATCTGGCAGAATCAATGCTGCCATCAGCATTTCTGGACCAATATATTGCACAATAAATTAACTCAACGATGGGATGTTTTAATCCGGCATATTCCCAATCAATAATATACGGCTCACTGTTTTTCCATAAGACATTGGGCACATCCATATCTCCATGGCTAAGCAACAATTGGTCATCTTCCCCCAAAATTTTGTCAGCGCGGATACAAAGCTGATTAATTTGATTTAGCGTTTCTATAACATCAAGAGATAGAATGTTCTTAAGACTTGGTTCCTGGTCGACAACCCTAGACATGAGATTGACAAAATGGGATTCTGTTTTATAAACGTTGGGAGGTATACATTCCGATGGGGCTTTAATGGAATGTATCTGAGCCAAAAACGTGGCTATTTTCTTGATATGATACTCTTTAATTTGTGCGTGCAACAAATGCGTTCCTTCAATATACTCGTAAAGAGAATATGCATGCTTATTATAATATTGTATTGTGGTTTTACCAGTCATCTGGGCGCAGATAACATTATCATTCCCGTGTTCTTTTATTAAATGAGCAACTTTTTCAGCATTGTCATATTTTTCATACTCCCCATCTGGACTGCAGTTGGGATTATAAATTTTAATGACATGCTCCTTATTTTTAGTTTTTACGTACCAAGTTTCGTGAATCCGACCACCTTCTAATTTTTTAGCTTTATAAATATCCCCAAGGTTATTGTGTTTAAATATATCCCGAATCACTTCTATGGTTGCCATGATGCACCTGGCTTATTTGTTCATATATTATACAGTATAGCAAAATAAGATTTATTGGAAGCAAGTAAGACAAGTACGTTCATAATTATACTTCCAGAGTGATATATTTAGGGTTAAAAAAAGGGCCTAATTAGGCCCTTTAAATAAAAAAGTGATTATTATTTTACTTCTGGAGTGGTGGGGGGGGGGTTGATGTTGCTGGTAAAGTCGAAGTTGATGATGTGGTTTTAGAATCTTTTCCTTCATTTTCATCTTCGTCATCTTCATCGTCATCGTTGGGTTGATTTGTTGGTTTTGCAACGTCAGTAGGCGTTGAAGTTTGCGTACTTTGCGGCGACGTATTGCTTGAACTTGTATCAGAGTTAGGGGTTGATGGAGTTGCTGCAGGATTATTTGCCGGAGTGTTGGTGCTTGGAGCAGTATCGCTTGTCGGATTGGTTGTACTTGTATCTGTGTTAGGGGTTGATGGAGTGGTTGACGTGCTAGGCGGGGTGGATGTCATTGTTGATGGTGTGGATGTACTCTTAGTTGTTGAAGCAGGATCATCTGCATAACATGATGGGGCTAGAATATAACCAGTCATTGATAAGAGTGTCAGTAGAATTTTTTTCATGATATATTTCCTTATGTTGTCATTGTTTTTACATTCTCTTAGTTGACTATAGCAAACTATTTGCATTTCGCCAGTGCGCATCAGAAGCATTTTGCGACGTTTTCTGATATCCTGTTTTGATGAATACCTTGCGTAAAATAGATCTCCATTGCCATAGTCATTACTCCGATGGGGAATGTTCCCCACAGACGCTTTTAAATATAGCGCTTGTGAATCAAGTGGAGGTTCTGGCATTAACCGATCATGATACACTCGATGGTGTCGATGAATTACAAACACTTGCCGTTGGTCATCCAATTACTATTATTGCAGGGGTCGAGTGTAGCGTGACGTGGCTTCGTCAAGAATTGCATGTTTTAGGGTTGAATGTGAATACTAAACATCCGCGATTACTGCATTATTTAAGGCTTCAATCCCAAAGAAGATGGACGCGTGCACTGGCTATTTCGGATGCGCTTTGCCAATTGGGTGTGGTCAATCATTTGTCTGCGGTGATTGAAATTGCTGGGCATTATGGGCTGTCTCGAACCCATTTTGCAAAGTTTTTAGTAAACAATAGCTATGTTTCAGATAATGCTACAGCATTTAAAAAATATTTAGGGTCTCATGCCCCAGCTTACGTACCCTCCCAGTGGGCAGGTTTAGAAGAAACTATTTCGGTTATTAAAGAAGCTGGGGGCGTTGCTGTTCTTGCCCATCCCATGCATTACCGTTTATCGACAGCACAGTTAAAAGGCTTATTGAAAAACTTCAAATCCTTGGGTGGAGAAGGGGTAGAGATGGTCTCAGGCATCATGAATAAAAAAGATATGCAGCGCTTAATGAAATTGGTGCGTTTATTTGATTTTCAGGTGTCAACGGGTTCGGATTTTCATCGACCTCAAGTTTATCGTGCAACACTGGGTGGTCAGACCGCATTACCTCTCGATTGTAAGCCCATTGGCCAGGATTGGTGATTTCATTTTTACTGAATTTTTGTTAATTTAAGAGATATTATCTTTATCAATACATCTAAGGAATAGAGTATTATGCGGCATTGGTTTGTAGTTCATCCTGATAATCCACAAGCCAGGTTGTTACGCCAGGCGGTAAGTATCATTGAAAACGGTGGAATTGTTGTCTATCCCACCGATTCAGGATATGCGTTAGGATGTGGTTTAGGGCATCGAGATGCATGTGAACGAATACGTAATCTTCGTAATCTTCGCCAGGAACATTATATGTCATTGGTGTGTAGAGATTTATCTGATCTTGGTCAATATGCGAATGTATCGAAGCCTATTTTTCGTTTATTGAAAGCGTTGACCCCTGGTGCTTATACCTTTATTTTAAATGCCTCGGCAAATCTACCAAAGATGATGTATCATCCAAAACGTCGTACTGTGGGTCTTAGAGTGCCCAATCATTCAGTAACCTGGGCCTTGCTCGAAATGCAGGGAGCGCCAATGATAAGCACTACGCTTAGTTTACCCGGGATGGAAGTTCCTTTAAGTGAGCCCCAAGCCATTGCCGAGTTATTGGGAAACCAAGTGGACCTCATCTTAGATATTGGGCACTGTCCACATGAGCCGACTACAGTGGTCGATCTCACTGCGGATTTTCCTAAAGTGATACGAGAAGGTAAAGGTGATTGTAAACCTTTTAGAGAAATTTAACTTTTGAGGATTGTATGTCAAGTTTTTCACAAAATAAACGGGTGGTGTCTGGAATGCGTGCAACAGGTAGTTTGCATTTAGGACATTTTCATGGCGTGATTCGAAACTGGCTGAAATTACAACATCAGTATGAGTGTTTCTTTTTTGTTGCCGATTGGCATGCCCTAACGACACATTATGAGGATCCCAATTTGCTAAAAAGCTCTGTTTGGGATCTGGTAGTCGATTGGGTAGCCTGTGGAATTAACCCTAGTTTATCGCATATTTTTATTCAATCATGGGTACCTGAACATGCCGAATTGCATTTATTGTTGTCAATGTTAACGCCTCTCTCATGGCTAGAACGTGTTCCTTCCTATAAAGACCAACAAGAAAAGCTCAATGAAAAAGATTTATCAACCTACGGGTTTCTTGGATATCCGTTATTGCAGAGTGCCGATGTATTATTATATGGTGCTGATTTGGTTCCTGTCGGAGAAGATCAAGTCGCTCATGTCGAATTAATTCGGGAGGTCGCCAGGCGCTTTAATCATTTGTATGGCAAGGAGAGAAATTTCACCGAGATGGTTAATTCTGCTTTGAAAAAAATGGGTAAAAAAAATACTGGCTTGTATCTCAATATGCGTCAATCATTCCAACAAGATGGTGAACATGAATCATTAAGCACCGGTCAAGCCCTAGTAAATGGACAAGTAAGCTTATCGATGGGTGATAAAGAGCGTTTGCTTGGATATTTGGAAGGGGAGGGCAAGATTATTTTAACCGAGCCGCAAGCCCTATTGACCCCTCAAGCGAAAGTAACTGGGCTGGATGGGCAAAAAATGTCCAAATCATACCGAAATACGATTGATTTACGCAATACGCCAAAAGAAGTTGAAAAAAAGATTCTAACAATGCCCACCGATCCAGCACGTGTAAAACGTACCGATCCGGGTGAGCCTACCAAGTGCCCCGTATGGCAAATGCATCAATTGTATGCCAGTGAAGATTTAAAATCATGGATACAACAGGGGTGTCGTAGTGCCAGTATTGGCTGTGTCGATTGCAAGCGTCCATTGATTGATGCCATCACACAGGAACTTGAACCTATCCAGGCGAACATTAAAAGTTATTCAGAGGATATGTCGAGTATTCGAAGGATTGTTTCTGAAGGATCAGAAAAAGCCCGGGAAGAAGCAGAAAAAACATTGCTTGAGGTCAGAGAAGCAATGGGCTTAGATTATTAAGTACTGAATATCCATGGAGACCGATGTTGAGCGTGGAATTTTAGACTTTGAGCTTCCAAAGCATTTATACGTGCCAACCCCTCCGTTGTGGATTGAGTCCAAGGGCTTTAATGGACCTTTGGACTTGCTTTGGTATTTAATTAAACAACAAAATATTGATATTCTGGATATTCCTGTCAGTTTAATAGCCTCTCAATACCTACAGTATTTGAAACTGATGACATCTCATCGTTTTGAAATTGCACCCGATTATTTAGTGATGGCTGTGCGTTTATTGCAGATCAAATCACAGATGATGTTGCCAAAACCGCCCCGTGAGGAAACGCAAGAAGAAGACCCTCGTGCATTTTTAATTAAACAGTTGACCGATTATAGTTTAATTCAGACAGCGGCAAAATATATCGATGCACTGCCACGGTGGAATCGAGATATTTGGCTGGTAGAAGTCAAAGTCGGGGGAGAGTTGCCACCGCCACCATTGCCAACAGTCAATTTATCCGATCTACAGTCCAGTTATCAAGTACTAGCAAAAAATAAAAGCCTGCAAGCCGAGCATGTGGTATCTAGGCCTCGCTTAAGTTTATCTGAACGAATCAATGATATTTATCAACAGTTGGCTATTCAAGTCCCTACGCGATTTGATAAAATACTATCAAAATCGGCGGAGTCATTAGAAGTTGCTATTTCTTTTCAAGCGGTGCTGGAGATGTCTAAAAACCAGCAAATTGTATTATTGCAATCAGAATGGGATGATTTATTGTGGTTAAATCGGATAACGTGATAATATGAGCCAAGTGAATAATCAGGTTTTATTAGAAGCTCTCGTAGAAAACGTGTTGTTTGTGGTGTCACAACCCTTATCTTTTGAAAAATTGTGGGAATTATGCTCGGATTTTCCAAACGTGACACGAGATGTTTTACAACAATGTATAGATCACTTATTAAAAAAATATGAGTCTCATTCTATCGAGCTCAAAAAATTACCCGGTGGGTATGTGATGCAAACGCGACTACAATATGCGCCTTGGATACAAAAGCTAGTATTAGAAAAACCGCGCAAATATTCGCAGGCATTTTTAGAAGTATTAGCCATTATTGCTTATGATCAGCCGGTCACCCGTGCGGATATTGAACAAAAAAGAGGTGTTGCTATCGCTCCTCATATGATAAAAACCCTCATCGAACGCGAGTGGGTTAAAGTGGTAGGTTACAAAGATGCTCCTGGAAAACCTGCATTGTATGCGACCACCACAACTTTTTTAGATTATTTTAATTTGTCGAGCCTCGATGAATTACCAACGACACAGGTGGAATAAATAATGAGCTCAGAACGATTACAAAAAGTTCTAAGTCAAGCTGGATATGGTTCAAGACGAGAAATTGAACGTTGGATAGAACAAGGTTTATTACAAATCAATGGTGCCACTGCTAAATTGGGTGATGGCGTCAATGCGGATGATAAAATTAGTTTTAAAGGTCGCTTGATTGACAATCCGATGAAATTAGCATCTCGAACCCGAATTCTTCTATATAACAAACCCTTGGGTGAGATTTCTAGTCGTCATGATCCTTACCATCCCCGAACGGTGTTTGATAAACTGCCACGTTTAAATCAAGGTCGTTGGGTTCAAGTGGGACGTTTGGATATCAATACCGGTGGACTGTTGGTATTTACCAATAACGGGGATTTGGCTAATCGTTTTATGCACCCCAAATATCAGTATGTGCGGGAATATGCGGTCAGAATTTTTGGTGAAGTCACTGCTGATATGATTAAAAATTTAAAAGCCGGCGTGCAATTAGATGATGGTCCAGCTAAATTTGATACTATCTTTGTTCAAGGTGGGGATAACAGTAATACTTGGTATCATGTCACTTTGACTGAAGGCCGTCATCGGATGGTAAGACGCTTATGGCAATCTCAAGGCGTTGAGGTCAGTCGCTTGCTTCGTGTGAAGTATGGCCCGTTTCAATTGCCAAGATGGCTAAATAGAGGGCAGTTTGTCGAAATGACCAGTCAAGATATTGATACGATGATTGCCTCATTATAAGGGTCTGTTTAAATGCAAGCAGCTGTAGTTAAAAGTGCTCAAATTGAGGATTTATCTCATGATGGGCGTGGTGTTGCAAGAATTGATGGAAAAGTCGTTTTTATTGAAGGCGCTCTTCCTGGAGAGGACGTTCAATTTGAAATAACACGCCAAAAAAAAGATTTTGATGAAGGGCGAACGCTCGAAGTTTTAAAAAGCTCACCCTATCGACTTGAGCCAGCCTGTCCTCATTTTGGTATTTGTGGAGGGTGTTCCTTGCAACATTTGTCATCAGAAGGACAACTATTCTATAAAAATAGACATTGGTTGTCGTTGATGCAGAAAATGGGAGGGGGTGTGCCTGACAATTTACTCGACCCATTACAAGCCGATGTTTGGAATTATCGCCGCAAAGCGCGTTTGGGTGTCCAATATAATGCTAAAAAACGAAAAACATTGTTGGGGTTTCGTAAAAAAAATTATCCGCAGTATCTGGTAGATATGCAGGATTGTTTAATTTTAGAAAAACCTTTTCAAGACCAACTGCCAAAACTCCATAACTTGTTGAATCAGCTTCCATCCAAGGGGAGTATTGCTCAGATTGAATTAGCCGTTGGTGATGATGTGGCTTTGGTCTTTAGGCATTTAAAACCATTGTCCGCTGAAGATTTGCGGCTGTTAAATAATTTTGGTAAAGACACAGGCTTTAAGATTTATTTGCAAGCAAAAGGGCCGGCTAGCTTAAGTCTTTTATATCCAAAGGATGCTTCTTTTTCAATGCGGTTTCCACTGATTGATGCCAAGGCTTATATCACCTTTGAGCCCTTGGACTTTATTCAAATCAATGCTAGGTTAAATGAAACAATGCTTGCACAAGCATTGCATTTATTAGATCTGAATCCCAATGATATTGTTTTAGATTTATTCTGTGGGCTAGGTAATTTTACGCTGCCATTGGCTAGAAAAGTGAAAAAAGTATATGGTATAGAAGGTCTGGCTCCAATGATTGAGCGGGCCAAAAAAAATGCGCTGAGTCAAGGGTTTACGAATATTGATTTTAGTGTGGCAGATTTGCAGCAAATATCTTCTGTGCAAGCCTTGGAATCCTTGCCTTTTAATAAGGTTTTATTAGATCCTCCCCGCGATGGCGCACTGGCAGTGGTTGAAGGAATCGGTAAATTAAATCCCCAAAGAATCGTTTATGTATCGTGTCATCCGGCAACACTTGCAAGAGATGCTGCAATACTAAGACAACAATTTGGGTATCGTATGCATAGTGGGGGAATCATGGATATGTTCCCACATACCAATCATATCGAATCAATGGCATTATTTGTTAAGGATAACAATGGTCAAGGTCAAGGAAACATCAGGATTTAGCTCTCATGAAGGATGGACAGCAGAGTCATGGCTTAAGCATTTACAAGAAAAAGAGTATGACCATCACTTAGAACTTGCGCAACATGCTTTTGCCCTGTCACAATTTTCCGGTCAAGAGTATGCAGTTGAGACGGGAGAGACGTGTTTCAAACATGGTTTAGCGATGGCAGAGCTGTTGACCGATTTGGGGATGGACCTATCCTCCGTGATAGCTGCTCTGGTATTTAGTGCGGTTCAGTATGCGGACTTGTCATTAGAAGTGATTGAAGAGCAACTGGGTTCTGATATTTCCCGCTTGCTTCAAGGTGTGTTGCGCATGAATGCCTTATCAGTTGCACCCGCCACCTCCAAAGGAACACAAAAAAAACCGCAATTTGATAATTGGCGCAAAATGCTACTCGCCATGGTCGATGATGTGCGCGTCGTTTTAATTAAGCTTGCTGACCGATTATGTGTATTGCGTGCCACAGCACATATGCCTGAGCCCTTTAAGCGCCAACTGGCTCAAGAGGCAATCAATATTTATGCTCCTCTTGCGCATCGTTTGGGGATTGGGGCTATTAAGTGGGAAATCGAGGATTTGGCTTTTCGCTATCTTCATCCCGATGAATATAAGACCATTGCCAAAGGACTGCGTTCTAAACGACTTGAACGAGATAGATATGTCAATTGGATTGTTGAACAGCTTCAGATCCAGATTAAAAATTTAGGTATATCTCATTTTTCCATATATGGGCGCTCTAAACATATCCATAGTATTTATAATAAAATGAAAAGAAAAAAAGTGCCATTGGATGAAATTTATGATGCCACTGCCGTACGGATTTTAGTGAATACCAAAGAGCAATGTTATGACATTTTAAGCTTGGTGCATCATTTATGGGGATCGGTTCCAAAAGAATTTGATGATTATATTGTTCTGCCCAAAGGCAATGGATATCAGTCTTTGCATACCGCTGTAGTCGGGCCCGAAGACCGTATTTTTGAGGTGCAAATTCGCACCTTTGATATGCATAACCAAGCTGAAATGGGTATTGCGGCTCACTGGAAATACAAAGAAGGTGAAGAGCAGAGTGAACAAAGTTATGAGCGCAAAATTGCTTGGTTAAGACAAGTTTTATGTTGGCATCGAGAAATGGCTGGTCAAGGGGATGCAAGCTTTATAGAAGCCCCTGCCTTAGATGATAGAGTCTATGTCTTTACGCCTAATTATGATGTGATTGACCTTGCTCGGGGCAGTACAGTTCTTGATTTCGCATATGATTTACACACAGACGTGGGACATCGAACCCGAGGAGCGAAAGTCAATGGGGCTATTGTACCATTGACGCATGTGTTGAAAACAGCCGATCGGGTGGAGATTCTAACCGGCAAGGAATCCAGGCCCTCTCGAGATTGGTTAAGCGCGCACACGCATTATTTGAGCACATCGAAGGCGAAAGCGAAGGTTTTTCATTGGTTTAAAAAACAAGACTTTGACTCTCATTGTCAACAAGGTCATGCCCAGTTGGATAAGGAGCTTAGAGCCCACCATATTAAATTTGAAAAACTCTTGGATGTGATTGCCGATTTTTCATTCCATGATGTCGAGGATTTATATGCTGCGGTGGGGAGGGGCGATATTAAAATTAATCAAGTGTTATCAAGATTGATTCCTCAAACGCCTGCGCCCCCCAAACCAGCCCGTCAACCCAACGTTCAAGATGTTTCTAAACGACTTGTGATTGAAGGTGTAGGGCATTTACTGACGCACTTTGCAAAATGCTGCCACCCAATGCCAGGTGATCCCGTCATAGGATTTATGACCATCGGGCGTGGTGTGTCAATCCATCAACAAAATTGCAATCATGTTCTAGAAGCATCTTCTGATCAAAAAGAAAGATTTTTGAATGTCTCGTGGGAGGGCGATGATACTGCCCAGGAAAATCGTTTTGTTGTGCGCATGCAAATTGAGGCCTATGATAGACCCGATTTATTAAGGCAATTAACAACACTGATTAATCAAGAAAATGTCCGCATTCTAGCCTTGCTAACCCGGGTTTCCGGCAAAACAGCCATTAATCATTTGTTAATCACCTTGGAGATTCATAACGTTAAAAAACTTGCTCAAGTTCAAAAAGATATTGAAAGGCTAGATGGGATTATTAAAATTAAACAATTGCCCTTTTAATCTTAGTTTTTAGAGATTTTAAATTTTGGTGGTCCAAACTGCAGGTGTATTTTATTGCCTTTAAAATAGACATGTGTTACAATTTTTTCCTAGATTAAAGGAATTAAGCTTTCATAACCGGAGAAAAGAATGTCTGTAACTCGACAAGAAAATACGCACCATACTGCACCAACAGCTGGGAATACAGGAATTTTACCCAAAAATTTTCTTTGCAGTACTCCTGAGGGAAGAACTTTACTAAATACTCAAAACCCTGATGAAGGTATGATTGTAAGTCTGTCAGTTTATCAAAATGAACTTCAGCAATCTCCCAAGTACCAAGATAATCTTAGTCAACTTTTACGAGATGGTGCTAAGTTTATGTTATTTTCACAAGATGTATTGGAACAACAAAGACATGTTAATTTCCAAACCCAACATGCGTATGATACACAACGTGGTTTAATCATTCTCCCATAAAAATCTTTTATCATACACCCAATGCTTTTTTTAGATTGGGTTCATGATAGGACTACATCTGTATGTGCCTCTTGTATCTGATACTGCCAACTTTGCCAGTGTTGATTACTTAAATAGTAAATACCACAGTAAATAGAATGCTTCGGATAAAGTTCAGACATATATTCGCCGTAGCGGTTGAGTTGTTGTTGATATTTTTCGATGACTGATTCTTTATTGGTAGATGTTTTAAAGTCAATGATCCAGAGTTTATCATTATCAATAAAGAACCTATCTAAAACCACCTCACGCATAATGTTTTCATCGCGAATCAGTAAAGCGTATTCATTAGCCTCGACTGCGTAGGGGGCCCGAATCCATTTTCCTACAGAACACTTCCAGAATGCCGAAACAAGATTTTTGATGATACTTATGCTGGGTTCTTTTGGACCAAATTCTTCAAGAAGATGTTCGGCTACCTGCCATGGAATCTCTTCAAATTGCTGTGGGTGATATTCACAGATCCATTGTAATACCCGATGGGTAATAATGCCGATTTGTTTTTGTTGAAAACTGTCTTGGAATGATTCTCCTGTGGACATCGGTGTAAAATATGGGGTTGCTGGTTTTTGTAGATAGTCTGTTAGAGGAAGTCGTTGTACACAACCAAATGCATTTTCAACAGTTGTGGGCAAAGTCTCATCGACAGACTCTGAACAGAAGAAATCTTGAGGAAACAGTGCTCGAAAAGAGTTTGTATTGGCTTTAGCCTTGTCGTCCAATAAAAACAACCTTGATTTGGCGCGTGTCAGTGCCACATAACATAGACGTTGAGTCTCATGCTGAATTTGTTTTTTTTCAAACCACTTGAATAAATTATTATTTTTTTGTTGCTGTTCAAGTTGACTTTGCGTGGCAAAAAATAGGGTAGATATTGGTGATAAATGGTTAGGGAGTGTAAGCCATTCCAAGGCATTGAGTGTTAATGCTCGTGGGGCATCTCCCATGTCAGGCAGGATAACCCAATCAAATTCAAGACCTTTTGACTTATGAATAGTCATGACTTGTAGATTAAACATTTGATGTGAGGATGTGAAGTATTTACTGAGATGCTCCTCTATATCTTGTATATCAGGCCAAATGGACTGTTGACAGTACAAATGAATAATTTCATAAAATTTAAGTAAATCGTCGCGATCACTTGTTGTCATGAGTGATTCAATATGTAAATTCACTTAAAGAAACCAGTAAAATAGTGGTTGAAAACTTAAAAGAATCACCTGAGTTCCATTTATTATTATCCCAATTACCACATTTTCCTCATCCCGAGG
>JAKFUY010000037.1 GCA_021732495.1 Legionellales bacterium
GAAGAGAAATAAAGTGCTGTTCATATATACCAACACATTCTGTAGGTGAAACTAATCCTTGATCCAATAAAAACAAAACATAATCAGGACCTTCGTCATAATTAATCATGCTTGCAAAAATTGTAAGCATACAATTTTGCTTAAAAGTCACTAACTTGGAAGTCTCGAAAAAGACTCGACATAAATCATTTTTATCAAACATATACCGAAATAAACTTAACAGTTTTTTTGCTCGTTCATTCGATGATCTAGATGATTTTTCTTGAAGAACAGTTTGTGGAAACTCATTAATAGAACCTATAACCAAAGAGTCAACAAAATAATGACCTTGACGATAAATCTCTTCCATAAAATCTGTATTTCTTGAACTTATGGCATGATACATTACATCAATACAAGCCGACTTAAACTTATCAATATTCTCGTTGAAAGTCTGTTGTTTTTCTTTAATCTCATCATAATGTTGAATGAGTAAAAACTCTAAATCGAGTATTTGTTGAAAACACTGTTTGAGCGTCTCAGCTGACAACTCATCAGAGAGTAATTCCTGTCCAATTAACCCAATTTGTGTGTTAATCTCATGTTCAGCAGCAGCTTTTCTTTGTTTTTTGAGCTCTTGAGGAGATATAACCCTTTTAGGCTCCACCGCTTCTTTAACATCTGATTCTGGGATTGCATCGTCTTTATCTTGAATCGATTGAACGAAAGCCGCTGGACGTGGTTGCTCCCACTTTTGAATGATTCCAAGACGTTGATCTACAAATGGTGATTTCAAAACACACAGGTCTTGTATTAATTTTAGACAAACTTTTTTATCCTGTTCAGTCCGAATAAACATAAACTTGGAAGTAATATCTACATCTAGCTGATTAATCTTTTTCTGATAAGCCGTCATGAGTTGTGATAATTGATCAAAAAAAGGCAAATAATCCATTCTCATCACATTCAATGAGGATGGGACAACTTGTTGTATTTTTTTCCCCCCCTCTTCTACAGTCGCAGTTGTTTTGAGATGATTTAACTTTTCATCAAAATATACTCGAACTTGGTAACCATCTTTTTCAAAACTAATATGTGCAGAATAAGAAGTATGTTCTCTATCTTGATAAAACGCATCAATGGTTAAATGTCCATCAAGCCCTTGCAATTGAAGAATATAAGCTTTACTGAAATCTTTACGCTTCATGCTTTTAAAAGGCATTTGTAATTCAGCTATAAATTTATCGATGTAATTATATAAGCCATTTTCAACATCACCCCCCAGTTGCTTTCTATCTTTAGCGCAAACCATTGTATAACTATCAAAGCCGGGGAATACAAGATCGTGTCTTGTACATGACCTACGCAAAAGCTCAACAAACCCAGGTACATCGCATAACTCTTGGACACCATCTGCATCAATATTTGAAATATACTCTACAAATGTTTGCTGATTGCTTTGGTTTTGAGCCAAAAGTACTTCCAATTCTAAAACTTCTGTATTAAGTGTCTCTCTACTAATACTTGAAAATCCAATACGACTTAAAATACCAAATACAACCTCAATTTTCATTCGGGAACTCTACACATAAACCGGATCGCATTGTATCAAGTATCAACATGCGCATCAAATATTATGCAGCTTTTTTGTTAAACTAATTTTAAAGCGAAGAGTTGTGCAATCAAATTAATTCAGTTTGAATTCGTCTGGCACCCAAATTACCAATAATAAGCACTTCCATAACCCTCCATTGTAATTTTACAAGAGAAACCTTAAATGGGAGCAAAGAAAGAGCTAGGATTTATTTCTTCTTGCTCTACATCTATTTGGGGTTTATAAGAAACCCCAAATGCTGCGCTTAAACCAATCTTGATTCCACTGCCCATAGCAGTAAGTAGTAGAGCTGTGACTAACAGAGTGGCTTTTACAATATTAGTTGTCAAACTTAGAGTATAATTTAATGCATAGTATGGGATAAAGCCCAGCACTACTGCAGGCGTCGTTAATACTTGAGGTAAATTCTCCAAACACCACATCTTGAGATTACGCAGAGCAAATCCCATAATGAGCTCTGAATATAAAAATGGATATAATGTCCAGCTGACTGCAGCTTTTATATCCCCATAAAACTCTCTCCAATGAGTAAAACCTTCTTGTTCTGCATCTAACTCTAAAATAATGGAACTTTCCCGCCCAGCAAAATGATGTAAATGAGTTTCCAATGTTTTCTGAAAAAACCTGGGAATCCAAGGATTCAGAGTGGAACACCTATCTACACCTGAGATAATACGAAAAATCCTAGTTCCTTCAAAAAAACCATTCTCCAGAGGATATACAGGATCTCCTGCTTGAGTATACACATTAATCTGAGGTCTTTGCTCTTTGGGTATTTTTAACCAACTAAGGTTGAGGTGATTTATTGTTGCAGTACATAGTGCTGGTGGATTAAGACAATCAGCCTGTGAAACATGACGCGGATAACTTGCCGCTACAAACATTGCTGAAGAACCACCCTGACTATGACCAGTTACTTTAACTTTATTTCTTTGTTTTTTTATCCAGATTTCGACTAGAACCCAATCGTAAGCTTCGCCAACAGAATGTCTAGGATCAAACTTATGAAGATTAGAAAGTTGAGAACCTTGACCTGTAGGATAAATCGTCCCCATTAATAATAGATGGCTTTGAGCTGGTGAATCCTTTTTTGTAGGAGTAAGCCCATAGGCATAGATGCGATCTTCTGGTCGAAGTAATTTCGACATCAGGCCAGTCTGAGGTGAAAGATCTAGGGGGTTAATCTGGTACTCTATAGTACACCAGCCCTGACCATCAATTTTTTGAGGCACCGAAAGAATTTTAGTAGCATCTTCATGGGGATCAAGGAAAGTGTAGGCAGCTAATAAATTACTAATTAATATTTCATATTGCTTCTCATCATCCATTGTAAGACTCTTTTCAGCACCCTCTTCCTTGTTGGATGATTGGTTTTTTAATTGTAATGCTATAGTATTTAATATCTTTTGAAACTCTTCACGAAGTGCGCAGGTCAGCTTAGGATCTCGCTTTTCTCCTAGAGCTTTTTCAACTAAAACTAGTCCTTTTTTTATATCATCACGAGAAGCATCGACTTCAGTTCCTCGTTCAATATACCTAAAAATGTTTCGAGCTACTCTATTAAGATCAGTTACTTCACCGGTTTGCTCATTTACAACGTCAGGCTCTAATGAATCACCGTTATCGATAAAGCTTCCGGGAATTGAAGCACAAGAGTACAGAGTTTGCTTTAGTATTTCAAAAATTTTAGCTTGGCTATCACCATTAATTTCTTCATTTTTAATTTTTTTACGGCATTCATTCAAAATAACTGTTTTATTGTTGTTTATAACGCCTTGTTTATGAGTATTATTTTCAAGAAATGTCTCATAGGCAAATTCAAAAAAGTGACTAAATAACTCTTCTTTTGATAAGGGTAACTGAATCTTTGAATAACTCATAGGGTTCTCTGTTGCTCATAAAATAGATGCATTATACAACATAAATTAATTTAGCGCAATATTTTAACACTTTTACGGCCTTCAGTGAGGTATTCCAATAGCCTCACTGATATCTTTTTGATCTGAGTGACTTTGAGCTACTAGGAGTGCAAGAGCAACTAATGCATTACCATTAATCTTTCCTTACCCATTATTTTTCAAGTTATGCTTGTTTTTTTGTAAAAACCAATTGCTTCATCTAATTTCGTAATACACTTTGTGATTCCTTTAAGAAAACTAGTAATTTTTCGACTGGTGTTTGATCCAAATCAAACAACATGCTATTTAACAAACAACCTTGTGCACCTAGAGCAGCTGCTTGAATAAAATCTTTTGCTTTTCCAACACCGCCTTCCAACATTACAGGCACACCTAATTGACAAATTCTTTCAAACTCCGCTGGATTTTCAATGCCTTGCTTGCTTCCAATAGGACTTCCCATGATACGCAGTAGTTGACATCCCAAATCGATAGCTTTTTTTGCCTCATCAAGAACACAGTTTAGCAATGGTAGAATAATTAAGTCTTTATTTATTTTGCTTAAGTATTCGATAGCTATAACAAGTTCTTTATGATTTGAAGATGTTAAGTCTTTATTTAATACTTCTAATTTAATAACTTTTTCTTTGGTTAACTCAACGGCGAGCAATGCTTTTTCAATTGCCGCTTTGGATGTGATTTGGTGATTAATGTTTAGTAGAATAATGATATCATTTAGATTTTTTTGTGACTGACAAAAATCATCAAACTCAACGCCACCAAAACCAATGTTCAAGCCTTTTCTTTGGGTCTTTTGATTTAAATTATGAGTGTTAATTGGTAGGACATTGCTTTTGGATGCAGAAAGCATAGCTAAAATCATATTCAGATCAACATGATGGATATAAGTTCCAAAGCAATGCCATACTTTCGTGAACTCTAAATTACCAAGTTTAAAACGTGTATTGGAGTATGACATTTTTTCTCCTTAAAAGTTATTATAAAATCTTAGGCCTATTCAAAAGTGATGCGAGACAAAGTTTCTAAAGAAATTGATATGGGAACATCCCTCCAAAAAAGGTATTTGAACTTTTTAGTTTAGCTAACAAATTTTTATTTATTTAATTTGTAATTAACTTAATTATATCATATGAATGACTAGACTTATTGAATGCTATCGATTACATAGGAGATTGCCGAAGTTTTTTTAAACGTCCTTTATCTGTTTTACTATCCAGACGTTTCTTAATGGACTGTTTTGAGGGTTTGGTTTTTCGACGGCTCTTAGGCACAGCAATTGTTTTTTTAATAAATCTGACCAATCGCTCCAATGCATCTTCCTTATTGAGTTCTTGGCTTCGATATCGCTGGGCTTTGATTACAACCACACCATTGGCCGTCACATGATAGTCATGACAATGCAGCAAACGCACCTTATAAATATCAGGCAAAGATGATTGTTTGATGTCAAATCGCAGATGAATGGCTGTGGAAACCTTATTGACGTTTTGTCCACCAGCCCCTTGAGCACGAATAGCTGTTAATTCAATTTCTGTATCAGAAATTGATACATCATTCGTAATGTCTATCCTGGCCATGCTGTGGTCTTATCGTTAGTTTAAATTCTTTAATCCCTGACAATTTGTTTTTTTACAGAAATTACTACATTGCCAAAAATGATCCGCGGTACTATTTTCTTGTGTAAGATTAATATGACATCGATAATCAACATTAAATCCAAGACAAATGCACTGCGTATACGCATTGGTTACAGTGCTCGCTAATATTAATAGTGTCATTATGCAGTATTTCATCACATTCTCTAAATAGACAATATATACTAATATTAGTCTATTTATGACTAAATAGTTTAAATTAAGCTCTATTTAGAATCAATACAGTATACTTGTAGTGGTACAAATCCATTAAATCCGATAGAGGAATAACTAGAAGTGTATGCACCGGTGTTTTCAATACGGACAATATCACCTCATTGCAAATCACATGGTAATAAAAAATGATCTTTTTTATACATAATATCAGTAGAGTCGCATGTTGGTCCAGCAAGGCTTGTAACGACCATTTCACCAGTACGTTCTGTTGCAAGATTATAGCGAATTTCATTATCAGAGGCCTCTGCAAGTCCACCGTAGACACCGATGTCAAGGTAAACCCAACGTCTTTTTTCCCCCTTAAGATTTTCTCTGTCGGTAGCCAATATTACTTGAGAAAAAATTTCACCAGCGTTTCCGACTAAAAAACGTCCCGGCTCGTAGAAAATCTCAGGAATATTAGATGGGAAATGGGTTTCTAATAATTTATCGATTACTTCAATAAAATATTTTATCTCTGGGACCTCTTTTTGATAATCGATAGGAAATCCACCGCCCAAATCCAAAACTGGCAGTGTAATGCCATGTCTACTAACTTCTTGAAAAATGAAAGACGCATCTCGAATGGGGGCTTCCCAATCATAGGGATTTAGCTGTTGCGATCCGACATGGAATGAGATGCCATGAGGTTTTAAACCCATTTTAACAGAGTCTAATACCAGCTTCACAGCTGTATCAACGTCACAGCCAAATTTTAATGCCATAGACCATACAGCATTGGCTCCATTGGCGGCGATACGTATTAAAACTTTTGCTCCAGGGGCATACTCGGCTATTTTAGATAACTCTTCTTTGGAGTCAGCTACAAACAATTGAACACCACAATCATAAGCAGCTTTAATATCCTCCGTTTTTTTTGCTATATTTCCAAAACAGATTCTATTGGGATCACAACCCAAAGATAAAATCAATTTGATCTCATTGATACTTGCCACCTCGAAAAAGGCGTCTTGCTCAATGAAACAAGATAAAATATTGGCTGAAGGATTGGCTTTAACCGCGTAATAAATTTTAGCGCGAGGTGAGAGAGATTGTAAGTTAATCAAGTTTTTTTTTGCCTGACTCACGTCCAAAATTAAACAAGGTGTCGTAGGTTTATTCTTTTCAAAAAAGTCTTTATACCTAGTCATGTTGTTCAATCCTTTGTGAGTGTTCGGAAATAAATTAAATCCTTTTTAAAATCTTATCGTTTTTTTTTATTAATGCTATGTAATATTTTGTACATGATGAAAAAGGGAGACCCCCCTTTTTCATTATAAAAATTAGTGAGAAATTTGCAGGGATTTTAAGAGTTGCTTAACTTTAGGTTGCTGTAATATGTTGCTATTCCCCGCTTTGATATCCTTAATATAATAGGCAATAGCGGTTAATTTTGGGTTTTTTGGCATCGTATATAGACAATATTGTAAATTGCTTTCATTACTTCCTAGGTTTTTTGAATATGCAGTTGCAGAAACTGGATTTAATTGCTCTAAAGCTTCAGTAATCTGGGTGTTAGTATCATCATCAGGAGAGGTTTTGAGAGGATTTAAAAAAAGTAACCAATTTTGATTATGAGAATTAGCACTCACAATAATTTGTTCGACTAGATGGTTTTTTGCATCATAACCAGTTGGTGGCAACTGAAGATGTTGGTCAAATTCTATAGAATTTGGACATGACAATGGTTCTGAGAAAGAAGCGCTCGATGCAAGAACAGACATGGCAATTATTAGGCTTTTTTGGATTTTTAACATTAACAAAACTCCTGGTTGTAAAAAACAGCCTCATTGTATTCTATAGTGATACTATTGACAATAAGTGATCACTAAGATTATTGAGAATTCTATTGCCTTTGGCTCAGGTTCAACCTAAAATTTAAATTTGATTTGCGTTGTAGGTTTTTTTTGAAAAATAAATGTCTTTTTTTCCTTTTGCTCGCGTCTTTGGGGTTCATATTTATTCTTGGTAAATGTTTAGATATGGAGGCTATTCGAATTGTAAAGCAACTTTATGTGAGAAATAGTCAGGGTATTATTATCGGTGATGAATCGATAAAAATGACTAAGCATGGTCATCAAAATGCCATCGTATTTATTCATGGATTTTTAAATTCCCCCCGGGAGTTTTTGGAAATAATGAATAAAATGAATGGTCATATAGACGCGGATATGTATGCCCCCCTGCTACCCTATCATGGTCGAGATCTCAGCGCGGCTGCAAAATTAAATAACAAAGATATCAGTCAATTTGTTGAAACAAGTCTAGTGGCATGGTCTAAGCGGTATCAGTCTTTGACTGTCGTTGCCCACTCTTATGGTGCTGCAATTCTATCGCAGCTTTCAATCCAACATCGATTGCCTAAAAATATTCACATTATTCTTTATGCGCCAGCTATTCATATTTCAGTCAATACCCAGGAAAATCGAATTCGCAATTTTTTTTATCGTTTATGGCGTAATTATTGCAACTATGCTCTTCTGGGCTGTGAGGTCTCTTATGACAGCGGCGATGCCTATGCGAAGATTAAAATTGAAGAGGAGCGCTCAATGCTCTATAAAATCGCCAGTTCCGTGCAACAATTGTTTGCACTGGACCTTGATCTAAGAGGACAACTTGCCAAGATGGACAGACCATTTACTATCATTATAGCGAAAGATGATAACCGAATTTCATATGATGCAATTGCCTCTGAATGTAAAGGCAACATTCAACAATGTCGTCTTTACACCTTTGAAAATGGCAGTCATATGCTTCATTACGGTTATAACCAAGCTCAATTTATTGATTTGATCCAACAAATTAATGATTCTTATCAGTGACGCCTTTCAATAACACTGCCCCGATGATTTGATAAATGGGTAAAATGGTCAAAGCAAGCATATAGCTGGGCACGCTAAAATCAGAGCCATGATTGATGATATCCAGCATTTTACCAATCAACGGCTCAGTGATTGCATCAAACAATGCATCACTGGCATTGATAAATGCAATTGCAGTGCCTACTAAATGCAAGGGGTTCGATTCCTTTCCAATGACAAATACCAATGGAAAAGCCCCTAAACTAAATCCAAACACAAACAACAAAAATCCAATCATAGCGATCGGTAATGGATGAATGTATATAATTGCCATTAAGCTTAATGCAGAACATAAAGTGGTATACATCATAAATGACAAGCGATCTTTCACATACTCAGATAATTTAGCAAACACAGGGCTTGCAATCGCAAGACCAATAAATACCATCGAAATTAAACTCGGCGCTGTTAATTTATCAAGATGATGCGCTTTTTGTAAAAAAGGATTGCCCCATAAACCACAAAAAATGACAATCGGTGAAAAAGCCAATCCACTGTAAGCTGTTAATAACCAGTTTTGTTTGCTTTTAAATATTTGCATCATATCTTGCCAAAGATGTTGATTGGCATCATGAGCGATGTCATCAGATGAATCTCTTACCAGTAAACCAAAAGCTCCGCTTAACAATAAGCCCAAGCATGCTAAAATGAGTAAACTTTGCCGCCAACCCACATGATGCATCAACCATGCCAAAGGCATTTGACCCAATACGGCCCCTATCATTCCTGATACAACAAGCAAGGAGGTTAACAAAGCATAATATTTCTTATCAAAAAGTGTCGATGCA
This sequence comes from Legionellales bacterium, assembly GCA_021732495.1. Lineage (GTDB taxonomy): Bacteria > Pseudomonadota > Gammaproteobacteria > Legionellales > Legionellaceae > UBA2653. The sequence continues at coordinate 9,013 of JAKFUY010000037.1, forward strand.
AGTTTCAAAAAAGCAACAGTAGCAAAAGATACGCCCACCCCAACGATTGCCCGTGACCAAATAGCAAACTGAAGTTCTTGGGTTTTGGCAAACCAATACATACCTATAGCGCAGCACAAAATAGACATACTTGTTACCCATCGCACGCCATACCGATCGAGAATAATGCCTACAAACAAAGGTACAACAAGGTATGTCCAGAAATACACACCAGAAAGCATCCCCAAACCTAAGCCCTGAAGATGAAATGCTGCCATCAATTGAGGCGCCATGATGCTAGGAAAGTTTTGCAAAATATATTTGTAAAAAAGAAAAGCACCACATAATGAAATGGTTAATATTGCACGTTTCTGCTGATTCATATGATTCCTAAAAAAGAGGTCAATAAAAGCCTTGATTTTTTCTTCCTCCCTAGAGAGGCAAATCATGGCAAACGCATCTCTAGGGAAAAACAGAGCAGATAAACACCACACAGAAAAGGATATAAGAAATAACACAAACCACTCGTTGTGAGTTCGCAGAGCTGAAAAAAAATTGCGATGAGTGGTTCATGAAATAATAAATTCGTAAATATTCTTTAAAAGTAACAATAATTATCGTATTTTACAAGAATAAATTTATCTGAGTTTGCCTGAAAAAATAACCTTGTTACAATAATTGAAAGTCGGATGATAAATTACTTCTGATAACGTCGGGCAGTTCCACAAAACCAGATCTGCAATTTTACCTATTTCGATACTCCCAATGGAATCACATTGAAGAGCTTTGGCAGCATGTCTGGTCACTCCACACCAAACTTCATCAATGGTTAATCCAAAAAGCACACAGGCCATATTCATGATTAGAGGTAAACTTAAAAATGGTGAAGTTCCTGGATTGCAATCCGATGCGATAGCTATCGGAATACGATTTTGTCGTAATGCATCAATAGGCGGTACTTGTTTCTCACGCAGAAAATAAAATGGGCCTGGTAATAAAACAGCAACGGTTTTTTCATTGTTGATTTTTTGACAATCGATGGGACTTAGATACTCCAAATGGTCTACTGAATCAGCACCAAGACCTGCGGCAAGAACTGCCCCTCCCATATTCGTTAATTGTTCTGCATGCAATTTAATGCCTAGGCCTAATTGTTTTGCCGCTTGAAATAAACGTTTGATATGTGCTAATGAAAAAGCAATCGATTCACAATAGGCATCGACCTGGGTGGCAAGCTTGTTTTGAGCAATGTGCGGCAGGATGGTGCTGATGACATACTCCACATAGCCATCAATATTTTTTTTAAATTCTACTGGCGTCGTATGTAGGGCTAAGTAAGTTGGACGCACCCGAATTGAAAAATTATCACCTAAGCGTTTGGAAACATTTAATATTTTCACTTCATTTTCTAAATCTAAACCATAGCCTGATTTAATTTCAACCGTAGTCACACCATATGACATCATGGTTTTTAAACGTTGGCTACTTTGTTGATATAATTGCTCTATTGTAGCGGCATGGGTTGCATTAACCGTGCTTTGTATTCCGCCCCCTTTTTTAGAAATATCCACATATGTTAGTCCTTCTAGGCGCATTTCAAATTCGCAAGCGCGATTTCCGGCATAAACCAAATGTGTATGACAATCGATTAATCCTGGTGTCACAAGATTCCCCTGCGCATCCAATTCTAAATCAGCAGGTATATTATTGGCTGCATTATCACCTATCCAAGCAATTTTATCCCCTACGATACCTATTGCACCGTTTTTGATGATTGAATTCTCAGAATCCATGGTATGAATCAGCGCATTTTTAATCAAAACATCAAATTTAGAAAAAAAGTTGCTCATAGATAGACCTGTAAAATTGAGATTGTTCAATTAATTGCGTCATTTTTTTCACATCCGCGCCTAAAAATCTATCTTCACTATAAAAAGGAATATTATCTCTAATCTGCTGTTGATAGCTTTGCAATAAAGGTGATGTTTTTAAAGGCTTTCTAAAGTCCAGTCCTTGACAAGCTGTCAATAATTCAATTGCTAAAATATGCAAAACATTTGCGGTCACTTTTAGACATTTCATGCCAGCAAATGGAGCCATACTGACATGATCTTCCTGATTGCCTGAGGTTGGAATACTATCTACAGATGCCGGATGGGCATACGTTTTATTTTCACTCGCCAGCGCTGCAGCTGTGACATGAGCTGTCATAAAACCCGAATTTAATCCAGAGTTTTCAACAAGAAACGCAGGTAAACCACTCATATTTTTATCAATTAAAAATGCGATGCGCCGTTCAGATATAGCACCTATTTCAGAACCCACAATAGCCAATATATCTGAACTAAAAGCAACTGATTCTGCATGGAAATTTCCACCTGATATTGCTTTTGTTAAATTTGTGAAAATCAATGGATTGTCAGAAACTGCATTCGCTTCATTGATCAAATGGGTCTTGCAATGATCAAGGTAATCCCAAATAGCGCCCATCACCTGTGGCTGGCATCGTAAGCAATAAGGGTCTTGAACGCGACGATTTAATTTTTGAGATTGTAATATTTGACTATCTGCAAGTAATTGATTGAATAAATTCACAAAATGAAGCTGTCCCTGTGAATTTTTAAGTATCGCAATTTCAGGATGAAATGGGTCAATTAATCCAGCTCCGGCATCTAAACTTAAGGCGCCTGAAATACAAGCAATAGCAAAATTTCGTTGCGTTTGAAGTAAAGCAAAAAGGCCAATAGCAGTGGAGATTTGTGTACCATTTAATAAACTCAAGCCTTCTTTTTCTTCAAATTCATGGATAGCAATTCCGGCTTTTTCAAGTGCAATTTTTGCAGGAAGTTTGACACCATTTACTTCAACATCACCTAAGCCCATCATGGTCATAGCTAAATACGCAAGCGGCGCTAAATCTCCTGATGCACCTACAGAACCTTGACTTGGAATAATAGGAATGATATCAGCATTATACATCAAAACCATCGTGTGAATGAATGCTTCAGATACACCAGAATAACCACGAGCCAGACTATTGATTTTGAGAAGCATCATCAGTTTTACAATTTTTTTATCTAAAGCCACACCCACACCTACAGCATGAGAAAGTACCAGATTTTTTTGTAATTGTCTTAAGTTATCCAAAGAGATGCGTTGATGCGCCAAAACACCAAAACCTGTATTGATACCATATACCGACTTTTCATCAGCTGCTAACTTTTTCATCAGATGATAAGAGGTATTAAGGTTCTGATAAGTCGTTGGGGAAAGTTTAATTTGATGGGGGTTACATACCCATTTATCAATGTCTTTAAAACTGAGCTGCCCAGGTTTGAGCTCTAACATATCAGTCCCCTAACATCGGAAAATTTAAATGATTTTTTTTAGCGCAATCAATGGCAATTGGATAACCCGCATCTGCATGACGCATTACTCCAGTTGCAGGATCATTATGAAGAACACGTTCCAATCTTATTGCAGCCTCTTGTGTCCCATCAGCCACGATAACAACACCAGCATGTTGTGAAAACCCCATCCCTACCCCGCCACCATGATGGAAACTGACCCAAGTGGCCCCACTTGCCGTGTTAAGCAGGGCATTCAAAATAGGCCAGTCAGAAATTGCATCAGAGCCGTCCATCATAGCCTCTGTTTCACGATTTGGGCTGGCTACTGAACCTGAATCTAAATGATCACGTCCAATCACAATAGGGGCCTTTAATTCACCTCTAGCCACCATATCATTGAATGCCAAGCCTAATTTAGCCCTATCCCCAAGTCCCACCCAACAAATTCTTGCTGGTAATCCTTGAAAATGGATGTGCTCATGTGCCGCGTCCAACCATCGATGCAATGCGAGATTATGTGGTAGTAATTTTTTAACCATAAAATCTGTTTTATAAATATCTTCTGGGTCACCAGATAAGGCCACCCAACGAAATGGTCCAATACCTTGACAAAACAATGGTCGAATATAAGCAGGGACAAATCCGGGGAAATCGAATGCATGCCCCTCCCCTTCTTCTAATGCCATTTGCCTTATATTATTGCCATAATCGAATGTAGGAACGCCCATAGCGTGAAACGCAAGCATGGCTTTCACATGAATGGCCATGGATGCTTTAGCGGCTCTAACAACTTTATCTGGGTTTTGCTGACGAATTTTTTTTGCATTCTCAAGCGTCCACCCAATCGGTAAATAACCGTTTAAGGGATCGTGAGCGCTGGTTTGGTCGGTTACGGCATCGGGTTTGATACCTCTTTTCACGAGTTCTGGTAAAATCTCAGCAGCATTTCCCAATAGCCCCACAGTAATGTTCTGACCTTGATTGCAAGCTAATTTAATCGATTTGATAGCAGTATCAATATCTTTAACCTTCATATCCAGATATCCAGTTTTAAGTCTAAAATCAATACGGGTTTCATCACACTCAATGACGAGCATGCAAGCACCTGCTATCTTGGCAGCCAGCGGTTGAGCGCCACCCATTCCTCCCAACCCTGCAGTTAAAATCCATTTTCCTCTAAGATCTCCTGCGTAGTGTTGTCGCCCCATCTCCATGAATGTTTCATACGTCCCTTGCACAATTCCTTGCGTTCCAATATAAATCCAAGAACCAGCCGTCATTTGCCCATACATCATCAATCCGGCTTTATCCAATTGATGAAACGTATTCCAGTTGGCCCAATGTGGCACAATATTTGAGTTTGCAATCAACACTCTTGGTGCATCAGGATGGGTTTTAAAGACTCCCACTGGCTTACCTGATTGAATCAGTAAGGTTTCATCAGATTCCAATTGTTTTAAGGTTTCTACAATCTTATCAAAACATTCCCAGTTGCGAGCGGCTTTGCCAATGCCGCCATACACGACCAATGATTCTGGGTGCTCAGCCACTTCTGGATCTAGATTATTCATTAACATGCGAAGTGGCGCTTCAGTAAGCCATGATTTCGCATTCAGTTGCGTTCCACGTGGGGCACGTATCGACATATTAATTTTCCAGAAATATAGTATTCTCAAAATATGTCACATAATATTAATTTATGCCATATTCTTCATTATTGGATATTTATGACTTTCTATGATTCATCTTTTGATAAAAGGCTTTGGACAGGTAGGTCCGATGCCTTCGATCAAGAATATATCTATCAGATTATTGAACCCCTTGATTTGAGGTATTTAAAACCCAATTTAAAACCTGGCTATGCATTACTTGGCTTTCAGTCGGATATTGGCATTCAAAGAAATTTTGGAAATATTGGTGCATCTGATGGCCCTGTTGAATTTCGCAAAGCACTGTCGAAGATGGCCATTCAAGAACAACGCTTTATCTATGATGCTGGCAATGTATCTCCAGTTGGCGACCAACTGGAGAATGCGCAAAATACATTGGGAGAATTGGTTAAAACTATCTTAGATCATAGATTGTTTCCTATCGTCATAGGTGGTGGACATGAAACTGCTTGGGGACATTTTCAGGGAATACATGCGCATTTTTTAGATCAAGATATTGCAATATTAAATTTTGATGCCCATTTTGATTTAAGGGAGTCTACCCAATCCACATCAGGAACTCCCTTTCGTCAAATTCACCAATATTTACAAAAAAACAATCAACCCTTTGATTATTATTGTGTCGGAATTCAACCCCATGCGAATACTCAAAGTCTATTTAATTATGCAAAAGAGCATCACGTTAAATATCTACTCGCACAAGACATTCACGAAAAGCCAAATAGCACAAGTTTTATAGAAGACATCATGGCACGCCATCAAAGAATCTATGTGAGCATTTGTTTAGATGTGTTTGCAGCGTCTGTAGCTCCTGGTGTCAGTGCCCCCCAACCGCTTGGAATCTACCCCGACTATGTTCTCCGTGTTTTAAAAACATTAAAAGCAAGTCAAAAAGTTGTCGCTTTGGATATCGTCGAACTTTCTCCAAAATACGATATACAGCAACACACAGCGAAGCTTGCAGCGGCATTGATACATTCTTTTTTATAACGCAACATGCTTGAATTATTGATATTAAGGCTTATTTTTGCTATAGTGTTCATTTGTTAGCAGTCAAACTTCTATATGCAATCATTATTCTCGGGACTCGACCGTTCACCCTCCAGTAGTCCCTTACTATTCGAACGTTTTTCTCCAGCTAACAGGGAATCTTTTGCAAACAGTCCTGTAATTTTTGAAGACTATCTTTGCTCGCCTTCATATCTTGATGGTTATTTTGACTTTTTATCTATGGATAAACCCTCTCTAGTTTTAAAGGATATTGAAGGAATCTTAAGTAAGGTCATTCAATCTCAATTATTAGTTTTATTTTTAAAAAAAATTGATTCGATAAAGCGTACAGAGATAAAAGCGCAAATAGAAATACAATGTTTATCTTTTCAGGATACGGATCACGCAATTTTTAAATTTAAAGAACTCATTCGCACCCTTTTTCAACACACCCATATCAATGCTTCAAATCAGACCAAGCTAATTAGATACTTTGCAGAAAAATTCATTACTAACAATAAGGATGCGATTGAAAGTGATGTTCCTAAACTTGCGTTGGAGGAGCACCAGGTTCAATTATTTACTCAAATTGTCAGATCTCTTAATGAACAATTTTCACCAATTGATAACAGGCGGTTCTTTAGAGTAGATAGAAAACAAAGACGATTGGATAGCCTTTCAAAACTGTTAAGTCCAGATGGGCAATACACTGCCTGTATTGCCTTAAGTGTTTTTCAGGGTGAATTTATAATTTCCTCAAATAATTATGGAACTACATCATCGGGAGTTCCTGAAATTCTTTTGAATAAACTTGAGTTAATTCGGGAATTTGTCACTAGGTTTACTTTTAATGATGTATATAAATCTCAATTTGATGAATTAACCCTGGAAGAATTATCTATTTTAGTTTCCAACGATCAATCCTCCCACATCAACGAGCAGCTATTTCTTAAAACGCTTGAGCCTGACTTTTTTGAAGCATGCACAATGTTAATTGAAAGTTTAAAGCTTAATGGCGGCTTATTTCAAAATCGACAAATTTTATATCAAGCCATTATTAAAATATTATTTGCTAACCCAGAAACGGAATTCCCAGAAACGGATTGCTTTAATCCAGATGAATATAAATTAATATTTAGCAGAGAAAAAAATCCAACTATTTTAATGACTGCTATTGATGATGCTTCACAAAATTATGGGCTAAATATATGGTCTGATACAAAAACTATGCCCATGTTTATTCATTTTGAACCCCAATATGACGCTATGGAAATTGAGCTCAAACACTTTCATGCTGAACAGTTAATTACCTATTATCTCATCCAAGCAAAACAACTTAAAACTTTTGACACTCCCCTTCGCATTGGGTTGCCAAAGCTATGTTGTGAATCATGCGCTCCAGTTATGCGTTTTTTTAATGCCATAGTGACCGGTTCTAGTGGCACAGAAATTTCCGGAACAGTACAATTATTACCTGAAAGAACCTTTAAATCTCCGGATGCTTCTTGCAAAAAAAGAGCTGCTCATGATGAAAATGGACCTTTTTATAAAGAACACAGTGTACCTCAAATCACCCAGAAAGCTCCCAGTGTTAACCATAGCCCAGCAAGTCCACTAATCACACCATTGAAAATACGAAGAATATCGTCTGTAAGTGCTCTAGGGGTTGGGGCGCGCTCTGCGCTATTTCTTGCTGATGAAGTCGAATCACCTCAGGCTTTTTCTGATAGAGCATCGTTTCTTCTGTAAAATCTGTTTTACTTCATGAGTATTTGACGATTGTGATTAAAAAATTAACCATGATTGGTTAATTCCTGTTTCAGTTTAAATTAATCCTTCTCAAAATCAATAAAAATCTGATTTTAGTTTAAAAATCGCTCATTCCTGCATTTTTTAGATAAA
>JAKFUY010000056.1 GCA_021732495.1 Legionellales bacterium
ACAATGCCTTGATGCTCAAAGGTGTGTAAACCCTCATACTTGCCAATTCCAAAATCAATATGCACCACAGGCATGCCAATATGCAATTCACTTAAATCTTTAATAAGTTTTTCTGTATTGTTGGTCTTTTTTTGAGTTGGTGATTCTTTTTGATAAATAATATGTTCACCAAAGAACTCATATTCAGTGAGGCATTGTAGGTTGAGATCAGGGAAAAACATTTGTTGCGTAAAGGGGCCATGTATCAGACCCAGTCGGCAATCACTATCGATAAAATGCTTAAAGTCAGAGAATACCTTGGGAAATATATCAGAGCTTGAGCAAAGATCATTGAAAACTTCTCTTTTGCCCACACTCGCTGCCAAAATAAGTAATCTTTGTGTCGGATTATCAACAATATAATCAAACAAACGATGCAAGGGCTTGGATTTCTGTCTTTCAATTTTAAGATTGGGAAGTGATTGAAAAGGTGAACTAGCTGACAATAATTGGTGAGAAAACGTAAGTAGTTTTTCATACCAACTGTTTGGCTCGAAAAATAATTTTTCAGGTTTTAAAATGGGAACAAAGATATCATGACATCTTTGTTGATAGCGATTATCGATCTCTTCCCAGAATTGGAGCGCTTTCTCTAAAATGTTTGAATGGAAAGTAATATGGGTGTTTTTTGGGAGATAATCAAAGATACAGGCGGTTGTCTCAAAAAAAAGCGGCAAATAATTTTCAAGACCTTGTTGCAATTGGCCTGAGGAAACGTTCTCGTAAATCGGGCAAGAATGGTAATTATTTGTAAATTCTTGACGAAATTGCTGTCTAAATAAACTTCTGGCTTTTTCATCGAATGCAAATTCTTTATTCGGCAAGATATGAAGTTGTTTGATTTTTTCAGTGGTCAATTGTGTTTGAAGGTTGAATTTTCGAATACTTGAAATTTCGTCATCGAACCATTCAATTCTGATTGGAAAATCACTCCCCATAGGGAAGATATCCATGAGTGCGCCTCTCAAAGCAACATCCCCATGCTCATGCACTTCACTGACCACCCGGTATTGTGAATCAATCAATTTTGCTTTGAAGTCAATTAAAGGTAATTGTTGTTCAACTTCAATCAGAAAGGCGCCTCGTTGCAAAAATGCCTCTGGACATAAACGGTAGAGAAGGGTGCTGATACTGGCAATGAGTATCATGGGTTGTTTTTGAAGCAACTTATAGAGCAGACTTAAACGATGCGAGATGATGTCTTGATGGGGAGAAAAATGATCATATGGCAGTATTTCCCAATCTGGAAAAACATCAATATCTGCATCTTTCCCTAGAAAAAAACGTAAGTCAGCTTGCAGCTGCTCTGCTTCTTTCTGATCATTGCAAATGAATAATTTAAATGAAGTGTCTTTGGGTATTTGCTTTAGGCTTTTGAGAACAATATCAGAACTGTTAGGGTTATTCATTATGAGAATGCAAATAGAGAGTTAATGGTGGCCAGAGGCAGAATCGAACTGCCGACACGAGGATTTTCAATCCTCTGCTCTACCGACTGAGCTATCTGGCCAGCCAACGGAAGCTATTAAACCGCGAACTCTAATTTGAGTCAAGTAAATTTTATTATTTTTTACGCGTTATCGGTTTTATAGCCTGCGGGGACTTCTGAGCCACCTTCGAAGAAGAACTTTTGCATTTCTTCCTTTAAGAAAGTTCTTGCTTTTGGATCAATTAAATGAAGACGATATTCATTGATTAACATGGTTTGATGATTGACCCACATCTTCCAAGCCTCCTCAGATATTTCCTGGTAAATTTTAAGACCCAAATCTCCAGGAAAGGGGGGCGCTTTCATCGCAGGAGCGTCTTTGAGGAGTTTTTTACAAAAAATAAGGTTTGACATCAGCTATCCAAGATAATAAAAAAAAGATATTTTAGCATATAAAGATGCGCTTGTGGTAAGCGCATCTTTATCTCTTTATTGCGTGATAGGGTCAACACTTTGTCCAACCATTGGAGGTGATACCTGTTTTTGATAAGATGCTTTTCTAGAAATGGCTTCATCTAAACTGATAAAGCGGTAACCTCGTTTCTTAAACAATTGAATCACATCTCCCATGGCATGACTATTGATGAGATTGGCATGAATCAATAAGATTTCTGGATAATTATCATGATGCATTTTCTCAGCTCTATCAATTTGTCGATTAATATATCCAAGGTAATCTTGTTTGATAGAATTAAGTCTGGCATCCCGATTTCTCCAGTTGATACGAAGTAAACGTTCATTGAAAGAATAGTCCTTACTATCGATGGTGACAGGTGCAATGGTATATTGATGCGTACTTAAATAATCATAAACTTGCGTACGATTTTCCCCTTTGCCTTCGTCTAAATAAGGATATCTAAAGTATTTGGGTGTGGTCATAATCGATGTGAGTTTCTGATCAGCTTTGTCTAAATCTGCAATATACTTTTCAGCTCCCACACGACTAAGGCTGATATGAGTATAAGTATGGTTTCCTAAAGAAAAACCTTGTTGTTTGAAGCTTTCTAAAAGCTCCCATTGACCTTTGCCGATTGCACCTCCAATGATAAATCCTGTTGCCGGAACCTGATTTTCGACCAATGCATTGACGATGTTGTTAAATCGATCAGTTGTTCTTTGTAAACCACGCTCACCACTATTTGCACCCACAAAAGGAAGGTCGTCAATGGTGACAGCAATCAAACGTTCAGCAAAACAATATCCATTGCATAACATCATTACTAAAATTCCTTTTAATGTAATGCTTAACTTGTTCATAATCGCTCCTAAATTGCTTGTATTTAAGTTCACGATATTTTTTATTATTGTTTCGTTAAATTAAGCATAGACCAAGAATTCAAAATTTGCAGGCAAATCAATTAGATGTGTATTTTTTGGTCATTAATCATATTGCATCAGATCCTGTTGGCCAAAAAAAATTATATGGATAATTTTGATTTAACTTTAAAGTTAATGAGAGTAATTTTTCCTGATTTGAGTCCAGCCCATGTCACTTTCTTAAAAAATATCTGGCAAATATAAAACGATTGCATTATTTTAATTTTTAAACCATGCTAGATTGTGCTCCATCCTGGAATAATTAATTAGGTTTACCTAGCAAACTATCTGATGTCTACGATAAAGCGAGTCAAGAGTTATTTTTATATCGTAGAGGGCTATAAAGATACTCGATTTTGCAAGCGCTTTACAAATTTATTGGAACAATTATGGGATGAGTTATGCCAAACAATTCCTTTTGCTTGTCGTTTTTTGTTTAACGACGGAGTAAAGGAAGAGCAAATACTAGCAGGACATTTTCAATCCACTAAAGATCGTATTTGTGCAATAGGTGATGAGCCAATACTTATTTTACATCATACAACAGAAATTTCTTCCCATTGTGCCGATCAATAAGGATTTCCCTGTCAAACCATTACCCCACAAAAAATGTGGGATAGTGAAGCATTCTACCCCACATTCTGAAGTAAAATTACAAATAAAATCCCCAATTAGAACTTCCCATGCATCATATTAGTTACCACTTGTTGTTTCATACCTATGGTTAGAAAGCAAAAACCTTGAAAGTAAAAGAATACCCATTTTGCAGTATACTTCTGAATTGGCTTGTTCTTCATTTTAGGAAAGTAAGGCCTGTTGGATTTGATATTTAATAAAGGCATGAATCTTGAGACAAGAAGTCATTATTACCAGTACCGCTTCGATATGCATAGGTTTTTTCAAGAAAAATAATAAGGTTAAGAAATCAGGACTCTACAGTTTGCTGAGATTTATATTCATCCAGGATAAATTTGCATGGATTGCTCTTCTGAGCAATCATTAGGAAGTGTATTTATCATCTTATCTAGCTCTACCTCATTTGGATCCAATGCGGCACGGTGGGCAATCATGTTGTTCTTCAATCTGACTCACTTAATGGAAGTTGCAGTTCCTCCAAAAGAACTAAAAAAATTACTATGAGTCGTTTCAACGTATAAGGGACAACATAGGAAGGTTGGCAGTGATACAGGTTTATATGCTAATAATACGCAATATGTTGGAGATGCTTAAGGGTATATTTAGTCAATTAGTTGAATAAATTATGCGTAGAGTGATTAACAAAAACTAGCATTGACTGTTTGCGCGTCATTTCTGGTTGAAAATTGCTGTGCTTGTAGAGTAACCAGGTCTGTATGTTTTTCAATCGACCGAATTAGCACAAGACCAAATATTGACAATGTAAATCTTTTTATATACAGTATTGTTATTTAATAACAGTGAGAAAGCCAATGAGAACAGTTTTATCTGATTTGCGTCCTGCCCATGTCACTCTCTTAACAAGTGCTGGCGAATATAAAGATATTGCATTACCTAAGTTTTTAGCAATGCTTCCTGGTGTAGAATCTTGGAGTGAGCAAATATTGATACCCGCTCCTCTTGAAGATGATTATCATAGAGCTTGTGAGGAATCGAGCTCAAATTTAAAAGAGCTGAATAGTAACGATGTTGAACAATTAGGTAAAGTAACCTCTTTTTCTTTAAGCAAACTTGTCGCTTTTGTTGATCGAAGACACCAAGGCTTTGGATTTGACGTGGTTGCCCGGCATAAAATTCCCGCTGATATTCACATTTGCACTTATGTTGGAGAAGTTTATAACATCCAAACCAAACCCATTGCGCCTTATGCATTATCAATCAATATGAAGGTGGGTGTAGATGCTGAAAAAAAACGCTGTTTAGGCAGTATGTTTTCCCATTTACCTTCTAAACAAGACTGCGAATTTACTAATCCTGATGATGCCAAAGACGTTGCTTTTGAGAATCTAAGGGGTGTGCAGTATTTATACAGAGATCCGGTTAGCAAAAAGCCAAATATAATCTTTTTCCTAAAGACAATGCGTGAGATCCTCCCAGGTGAAATCATGGGATGGGATTATGGTGAAAAGTATTGGAAAGGTCTCTCAAGGGAACCCCATTTCTTTACACTAACAGGGGTTAGAAAAGAATCTATACCGCCTTTTAAGTACGTAAGCATAAATTGTAAAACTCCTGGTGCAACGATAACGAGCAGAGTAAGGAGAGACGCGATTTCAGAACTTCGGGGACCATTTGATATTTTAAGTTCTGATGATGGTGAATGTTATGCACAAACTTCATCCAGGCTTATTCTCGATGCGTTTGCAAAAGACCCACGAACTAATTCGATTACTGTAGAGGGTGATTGGGTGCAAAGCAACCATGCAACTAACATGCTTCTAACACTAATAATGCGTAAGCTATCGATACCTGACGCACAATGGAAAGCTGAAGATAGAGGCCAAACTGCCTTTTTATCAATCCCACAACACAGGATGAAATCTCTTCCAAAAATTGAGAAAGCGTTTACTGAATTTGAATCGGGTCAAGATCCTTTAGGACTCAGCATAAGAACTGTCGCACAAACAACACGCATTGGTCTTAATAATATATCATTGGCTAAATTACAGCAGATCAGTGAGTGTATAGCCACCAAGCCTAGTCCTTTAGCAAGTATTTTTTTTGACGGGGCTGCAACTAGTGGAGCAAGGCAAGCCATCCCAGTTCAAAGGGCTGATGCAGCTTCTCCATACACTGGGGCCTCACCAGCGTTTTTTAGTGAAAATTTGGGACCGGACACAAGGGCTGAGTTAAGACGCATCACTAGCCACACCTGGAAGTATTCAAACCGAAAAAGCCTTGCATACTTGGAAATGGATCAGGAACAGAGTTTGGCATATATTCGGTCGCATTTTGAGCAGGAGCATGTCCTAGTAAGCCCTGTTCAAAAAGTTAAAGACTCAAATAATTGGTTAATCAGTATAGAAAGCACAGAACTTCCTAAGTTGCGCAGAATGCCAGTTTTGACGATGTCCACAGCGTTTTCCGCTGGTATTTAATTCAACAGCTATGACAAGTCACCTTAGTATTAGAAAAGGTGGCTTGTCTCTTTTGAATTGAGAGTAGGGATGACCTCTAGCCGAGTAAACATTGAAAAAGCTTTTCTTGTCAAGAGGTTTTCTAAAGAGTCCCTGAGTTTTGGTCGAAGTAGCTCCTAGCAAGAACAATTTTTGCAAACAGAAGAATATCGCCAATATTTGCATGATTTTCTGCTCTATTGTCTCCTGGAGGCTTAAATTATCCATGACAATGATACCTTCGATTTGATACAATAGATTTATTTTATTGTTTCAATGACATATTTATGAATCGAGTCATTATTTATACTGATGGTTCTTGCAGAGGAAATCCTGGGCCAGGTGGCTGGGCTGCTATATTAACGTATGGGCAGCAAGAAAAAGAAATCTTCGGCGCAGAAAAAATGACTACCAATAATCGCATGGAACTTCAAGCGGCTGTAGAGGCGCTTAAGAGTTTAACACGAAGATGCGAAGTGGATCTATTTACTGATTCTCAATATCTAAGACAAGGGATGACAGCATGGATTCATAATTGGCGTCGCAATGGTTGGCTTAGTTCTGATAAAAAGCCCATTAAAAACCAAGATCTATGGATACAATTGGAAAAATGTGCTTCAAGTCATCATGTTCATTGGCATTGGGTCAAAGCTCACAATGGCCATGAGTTTAATGAACGGGTCGATATGCTCGCAAAACAAGCCATTGGGAATATTTAGAATGAATTCAAGTTCAAGACAAATTGTTTTAGATACTGAAACCACAGGTATCGGCCATGAATTAGGTCATCGCATTATTGAGATTGGTTGTATTGAATTGGTGGAGAGGCGTGCTACAGGCCAGCATTTTCATTGTTATTTAAATCCACAGCGCCCAGTTGATATGGGGGCATTTAAAGTTCATGGTTTGAGTAGTGAATTTTTAGCGGATAAACCGCTTTTTAAAGAGGTCAAAGATACTTTTTTAGATTTTATTAAAGATGCCGAAGTGATTATTCATAACGCGCCATTCGATGTGGGGTTTATCAATGCAGAGTTTTCTCGTTTAAAACTTAAGTCACAGCTACAAGATTATTGCACAATTATTGATACCTTAGATCTTGCCAAGAAAAAACACCCAGGTCAAAGAAATAACTTAGATGCCTTATGTAAAAGGTATCAAGTTGATTCCTCAGATAGAGTGTTTCATGGCGCCTTACTAGATGCTCAATTGCTTTCCGACGTCTATTTATTGATGACCTCAGGGCAAAAAAAAATGGATTTTTCAGAACAATTACATCCTCATCAAGTACTTCAAGTTCAGGGAGTATTGCATACAACGTCTCCTGTTCTTTTTGCAAATGACAATGAGTTAGATGCGCATGCGGCATTCTTAGATATTATTAAAAAGAAAGGGAACATTTTAGTTTGGGAACAATATGAGCATTCAATGGAGAAAAGTTTATGAAATATAGGATATTATTATCTGCGATATTTTTTATTGCAACAAGTCTTTCCTATGCGCTTCAGTGCTACATTACTGTCATAACTGCACCTTGTTGGAGCGGTTATGACGTCTCGGTTGATATACTTGACTCTTCCAATAATACGCTAATATCAACAGTTAAAATCCCTAAAGGCGCACATTATGGACGAGTCAATTTTGAATGTAAGCCTGCGCAAGTATTTGCAGCACAAGCAACATTCGAACCAGCTGTTTGGATACAAGATGCTCACAAACGCTATAGTGGTTCTCGATTTTGGAAGTTACCTGATGACGCACCACAACAAGGGGCTATTTGGTCGATTGATATTTGTTACCCAACACAATTTGCAGATTTACCGAATTCCACGAGTGCTGATAGTTGTAACTGTAGCCTAGAGGGTGTCCCTGTCGTAAAGAATACCAATGTCATTCAAGCAACACAGGTAAAATAAATGCCAAATTTAAGACAAAAAATTTCTCAACTGATTTGTATCGGGTTTCATGGTTCTCAATTAAATGATGCCCAAGAATTGCAACACTGGTTGAGCGCATCTGATGGTTTAGGTGCGCTTATACTTTTTGATTATGATTTACAAAAAAAAACGTATGACAAAAACATTAAAAGTATTGAACAGTTGCGTCAGTTAACATCTGATATTAAGGCCTTTTATCAAAGGCACCATCCAAAATCAGACCCTATCTGGTTGGCTATTGATGTGGAAGGTGGGCGTGTTGATAGGCTAGCAAGGGCACAAGGATATGTTCCGGCCCCCTCATCCCAAGAAATTGCACAACTGAGTGATGAACAACGACAGGTGCTATGGCATCAAACAGCGTCGCTACTCCATCAACTTAATATTGATATTAATTTTGCTCCCGTTGTGGATTTAGACCTCTCTAAGGAAAAAGGTATTTTTGGACCCCTAAAACGATGTTTTTCTGATAATCCGGCTGTTGTTGCAAAATTATCTCAAGAGTATTTAGAGATTTTAAATCAGTACCGTATTTTAGGATGCCTCAAACATTTTCCTGGTCATGGGAGTGCTATTGATGACAGCCACTTGGATTTTGTTGATGTCACCGATACATTTGTCCTTGAAGAACTTATCCCGTATCAAGAATTATGTAGACATTCACAATTATTATTTTCCATCATGACAGCCCATGTCATCAATAAAAATCTAGATCCCCTCGGACTACCCGCAACCCTTTCCTATGAAATGCTCACTAACACACTTAGAAAAGAGTTCAACTATCAAGGAATCATCATCAGTGATGATTTGCAAATGCATGCCATCAGCAAATATTTTAGTCGACGGGAAGCGCTGTTACAAACCTTTCTTGCTGGTGCTGATATGGTGATTTTTGGAAATCAGCTGGGATGGGACACTCCTAAAGATGTTATTGATGATATTGAATATTTGGTTCATGATAAGTCCTTAGATGAAAATATTATTGAACAGGCTTATCAACGCGTTGTAGGCTACAAGAAAAGATTAACTGTTCAATAAATGGATAAAAAAACAATGCGTAACAATCTTTTTTACTCTTTGGGTTATAATATCTTTCGTTTTCGTCGATGGATTATTGTTTCCTGGATCATCGTCATTTTATTCTGTCTACCATGTCTTCCAAAACTGATGCTGCCTTTTACCTCAGGTGGTTTTGAGAACTTTAATTCAGAGAGCGCATTAACATTAACCCAAATCCAAAAAAAAATAGGCTATCAAAAACATCGCGTTTTGTTGTTATTTAGCAAAAAAAGCCGTTCAACCAGTGATGGACAATTTCTCAATGATGTTGATAAAGCGTTAAAAGGTTTGAAAAATCTTGATGAAAAACATGAAGTTCTGGTGGGGCCCATACAACATGATAAAAATATATTGGCAATCGTGGCTTTTAAAAATGCCAGCAATTTCAAACCAGACAATCTTGAGGATATTAAGTCCTATGTAACGCCAAACAAACGTATACGCGTTAAGTTTGGGGGTGAAGATGTATTTTTGAATTCTATCAATAAACAAACCCAAAAAGACTTATATCGAGCCGATATTGTGGCAGCGCCTGTGACCGTTGTCACTTTGTTGTTGGTTTTCGGATCGGTCGCTGCCGCCATCATGCCTTTGTTTGTCGGAGCATCTTGTGCTGTCATTATGTTAGGTATGTTACATTGGATTGCATACCATACCTCACTTTCTATTTTTACAATCAATATTGCGATGTTATTGGGTCTTTGTTTAAGCTTGGATTATGCTTTATTTATTATTTCCAGGTTTCGCGAAGAACTTGATGAAAAACAGTCCCATCAGGAGGCTATAGCGATTACCATTGCAACTGCTGGAAAGGCTGTATTTTTTAGCGGCTTGGCTGTATTTGCTAGTTTAAGTGCCTTATTGTTGTTTCCCATTAATATCCTAGTTTCTGTTGGTATAGGCGGACTTTGTGCGGTCATGCTAGCGGTGATTGGGGCATTAACTTTATTACCAGCAATTCTAAGTTGTATTAATTCAGGTATTAATTTCGGTACAATCTTTAAAACCAATATGAAGGAGAGTCATTTTTGGAGGAGAATTGCAAGTAAAGTTGTAAATATTCCATATCTATTTGTTTTTTTAGGATTAGTCGTCCTTGTAATTTGTTCTTTGCAGGTGCGGGGGATTAAACTTGGAATTTATGATTATCATATCTTGCCTACACAATCAGAAGGCAGAGAATTTTTTAATGCCTTCACCAAGGAGTATGATGAATCAGAGTTGTCTCCAATATTGGTTGTCATTCATAGTAACTCTAAAATTCTCAATGAAAAAAATATTGAGCGAGCATACCATTTGATGACAAAAATAAAAAAAATGGATTCCATTGATTCTGTTTCGGGTTATTTAAACTGGATTCCAAAAGGCAAGCTCGAAGCATATAAAATGTTGTACACTGGCGATAGGGATAAACTTCCTGAGCCTGTAAAACAAATTCTTATGACCTCTACCGCAAAGCGCGATGCAATATTATATGTACAGAGTAAATATTCATCTGAATCGGAAAAAACCCAACAATTGATTAGAGAACTTCGAGATCTGAGTGTCTCAGGTTTGAGTATAAAAATCACGGGGGGGCCGGCGAATAATTTTGATGTATTTACAGGTATTTACCAAAAAATGCCTTATGCAGTGGCCATGATTTTAGTTATGACTTTTTTAGTGCTCATGCTTTTGTTGAAATCCTTATTTTTGCCTTTTAAAGCTATTTTAATGAATATCCTTAGTTTATTGGCTACGTATGGTACTTTGGTATTTGTATTCCAGAAGGGACATTTTCATCATTTGTTGAATTTTGATCCTCAGGGATTTCTTGATATTAGCATGCTTGTGATTATATTTTGTGCTTTATTTGGGTTTTCTATGGATTATGAGGTGTTTTTGTTAACACGAATCCAAGAGTATTATTTGCGAACGGGTGATAACGAAAAAAGCATCGTTTTTGGTATGGAGCATAGTGCTAAGATCATCACAAGTGCGGCATGGATTGTGATTGTGTTGTGTTCTTCTTTTCTCGTCGCAGATGTATTAATTGTCAAGGCATTTGGATTTGGTGTTGCGATTGCGATACTGATTGACGCTTTCATTATCCGTGTCTTTCTAGTCCCTGCTATTATGACGCTTACTCGAAAAATAAACTGGTACCTGCCTCCATTTTTGAAATAATCAAATGACATATGCCAATCGACAAGAAGCTGGAGAGGTCCTCGCTAATTTACTGACTGATTATGCAAATGCACCTCAAACTTTAGTTTTGGCATTACCACGGGGTGGAGTGCCTGTTGCTTATCCTATCGCAAAAAGGCTACATCTCAATTTGGATCTCATTTTTGTGAGGAAAATTGGTGCTCCACAACATGCCGAATTTGCCATAGGTGCTATAGCCAGTCATGATATTGTTCTTTTAGATGAATCGAGTATTGAATCTTTACATATCAGCGATAAAGCGCTTAGAGACATTATTGAAGCAGAAAAACATGAGCTTGACAGAAGGGAGAAAGTTTATAAAAGTACCTGTAAAATAAAAAACAAGCAGATTATTGTGGTCGACGATGGCATTGCCACAGGTCATACCATGTCTGCTGCTATTTTGGCGATTAAAAAGCGTCACCCAAAACAAATCATTATGGCCGTTCCAGTCGCTAGTCAAGAAGCGCTCTTGAATTTAACGCCTATGGTAGATAAAGTCATTTGTCCGCTGGTACCTGAACAATTTGATGCGGTCGGTAAATGGTATCAGGATTTTACACAAACAACAGATGAACAAGTCATTGCATTATTAAAGGATTTTCAGTAAAAGGCGGGGCCTGCACTGCAGACCCCTAGTTATCCTAATATTTAGGATTTGAAGTAACATCCTGTAAAACAATCCATGTTTTCCTTGTACAATAATACCAAATAAAGAGCACATGGTCTTTGAGCTATCTGATATCGTTTTTGTAAGACATCTCTTATTTTATACTGGGTATATGCTGGCTAGCGAGAGAAAATAATGGTAGGATTTGATTTATATCGCATACTAGGTATTTAAAATGACGCGTACAATTTCTTTTTTAAAGACCTATGTATATTCTATAGTCTTAATTCTAGCCTTAATATTAGGTGGTTTATTTGGATTTTTCTATGCGCATCAAGCCCAGTCAATTCGATTTCTTGGTGAGATCTTTCTAAATTTGATTTTTACAACAATTGTCCCCTTGATTTTTTTTAGTGTGGCATCTTCTATTTCAAAAACACATTCATGGCAAAAACTTGGCAGAATATTTATCGTAATGTTTGGAGTTTTTTTTCTAACAGGCACTATTGCAGCACTGCTATCTCTGATGGTTGTTAAATGTTTTCCCATTGGGCAAGGCGTTTTATTAGAAATGCCTTTAGCTCTAAATCACTCAGATATTTATTTTTCTCAAAAGTTGGTCGAAATATTTACTGTAAAAAGTTTTTTACAGCTTTTCTCTCACCAAAATATGTTGGCTTTGATTGTTTTTTCGATTTTAGTGGGTATTGCAGCAGCCTCGGATAGTGAAAACAATAAATCATTCTCAAGATTTCTACAGGCCGGAGAGGCCGTTTTTATGCGAGTATTCTCACTTATTATGTATTATGCGCCTATCGGTTTTTTTGCCTATTTTTCTGCATTGGTCGCTCAATTGGGACCACAGATTATAAAAAATTATCTGCACTTGGCACTGGTCTATTATGTGTTTGCCACCCTATTTTTTATATTTACCTATAGCGCTTACGCCTATCTTTTTTTAAAAAAACCAGGGCTTCAATTGTATTGGAGAAATATTTTAATTCCTGCAACCACGGCTATCGCGACCTGCAGTAGTGCTGCCACCATCCCTGCAAATTTGCAAGCTATGAAAAATATGGGAATCGAAGAAGAAATATATGAAACTACCATACCTTTAGGAACCTTAATTCATAAAGATGGTTCTATTATGGGAGGTATT
Organism: Legionellales bacterium; assembly: GCA_021732495.1. Lineage (GTDB taxonomy): Bacteria > Pseudomonadota > Gammaproteobacteria > Legionellales > Legionellaceae > UBA2653. Next base: position 12,890 of record JAKFUY010000056.1, read on the forward strand.
TTTAAAATTGCATTTTTGTTTGCCGCATATCATATGGATTTTAGTGGGCTATCTGTTTATGCAAGCGCTATCGGTGTTTCAATTTTGGTAGGGACTGTGATGGGTGCTATACCTAGCGGGGGGATGATCGGTGAATTATTAATATTATCACTGTATGGTTTTCCTTCATCGGCATTAATTACAATCGCAGCTATCAGTATCATTATCGATCCAATTGCTACACTATTGAATGCCACCGGTAATACCATCAGTACCTTAATGATTTCACGAATAGTTAATTGGAAAAAAAATGATAGGCTCCCATAAATCACAATTAGAAACCCCATGTTTACTCATTGATTATCCTAAACTTAAATATAATCTAGTTAGCATGCAGACGCATGTAGCGAAACATCAGATTCATTATCGTCCGCATTGCAAAACCCACAAATCGACACAATTAGCCAAGCTTCAACTTGAGCACGGTGCGATAGGTTTGTCAGTTACTACTTTCGCCGAGGCGCAAGTATTAATCAGTCATGATATTGGCGATATTTTGATTACCTCACCAGTCACAGCAAAACCGAAGCTTAAACGCTTACCATCTCTTTTAAAAAAATCACCTTCGTTAATGTTGGTTTTGGATAATGTCGATAATATTATAGAGCTCAATCAAATTGGACATACCATAGGCCAAAAAATAAAGGTGTTATTGGATGTAGATGCAGGAATTGGGCGAACTGGGGTTGACCCAAAATTAGCGTTGGAGTATGGACAGTTGATAAATTCGCAATCTTCCTTGGAGCTATGTGGTATTCAGTGTTATGCAGGTCATTTACAGCATATTCATGACTATGCTGAGAGGAAGACTTTATCGTTGCAAGTGATGGAAAATGCGAGTCATTTGGTAAAACAATTTAGAGCACATCATCTGCCTTGCCCTATTTTGACAGGTACTGGCACCGGGACCTTCGATATTGATGTAGAAGCTAGCGAAGTCACTGAAATTCAACCAGGCTCCTATGTGGTGATGGATGTAGAGTATCAAGCAATTGAGGGCCTGTGTCACTTTAAGCCTGCGATGACCTTGCTTACCACCGTCATTAGTCGCCATGGTGATAAACATGTGACTGCAGATGCTGGAACCAAATCAATTTATTTCAATACGCAACATCAGCCTAAAATAATCTCACATCCAGGTTTGAGCTTTGATTGGGCAGGGTTTGGGGATGAACATGGGAAAGTGACAGCCAGCAAGCCCGAGTTATTGCCTGCGGTGGGAGATGTACTTGAACTCGTTGTTCCCCATTGCGATCCCACCATTAATCTCTACCATAAATTCTATGTGCTTGAAGACGATATTGTTAAGGAGATGTGGAATATTAATATGCGATAATGTATAATCTGTATTTTTTGTAAATTAAGTGGTTGTATTTATGGGTTTGTTGTCTTTTTTTGATCAAAAATTACAGGATTTACTGAGTTACTTTTTCTCCCCGGGTGAGCAGCAACCAGAAGAGGATTCATTATGGCGGAGGGAAGAAGGGGAGCCATTCACAAGATTAGAAGACAAAATTAAAAGTATGATTCCAGAAACAATTTATAACCACCACGCTTTATCTTCTGCAATGCATGAACCAGAGGCTTTACCTTCAGACTATAGAGAAACTATTAGTTGTCCTGTTGAACAACCCTCAAACTCAAACCAAATAGTAGCCCCTCGTATGCTATGATACAATTCCTTGAACTGAAAAATTAAAACACCTTCTGCCTGATTTATAATCAAATCTATACTACAATAATAATAAGCGTTATCTTTTAGGAAAAAAAATGCTTTTTCTTCCCTTACTATTAATGTTAGTTGTCGTTATTTTACTGATGGGAGTCAAGCAGGTTCCTCAGGGTTATGAGTGGACCTTAGAGCGTTTTGGCCGTTATACGCGCACCTTGCCTCCTGGTCTTGCGATTATATTGCCCTTTATCGATAGAGTAGGGGTCAAATTGAATATGATGGAGCAAGTATTAAATATCCCATCACAAGAAATTATTAGTTCTGATAATGCCATGGTGACAGTTGATGCCGTGTTATTTTATCAAGTTATTGATTCTCCTAAAGCAGCATATGAAGTCAGAAATCTTGATGAAGCCATGAAAAACTTGATTATGACCAACATTAGAACGGTGCTTGGTTCCTTGGATTTAGATGGCATGTTATCGCAACGCGATCAAATCAATACGCGATTATTGGTTGTTATTGATCAAGCTACATCCCCATGGGGTATTAAAGTGACACGGGTTGAAATTAAAGAAATTGCACCACCCCGTGATTTGGTAGAGTCTATGGGTAGGCAAATGAAAGCAGAACGGGACAAAAGGGCTACTATTCTTGAAGCAGAAGGGCAAAGACAATCTGCGATTTTGAGAGCAGAAGGTGAAAAGCAAGCCATTATTTTAGACGCCGAAGGAAAAAAAGAGGCGGCATATCGTGAAGCAGAGGCACGTGAGAGACTCGCCGATGCTGAAGCTAAAGCCACTAAAGTGGTTTCAGTTGCGATTAAAGATGGCAGCCCACAGGCTATCAATTATTTTGTGGCTCAAAAATATGTTGAAGCCTTGAGTAAGATTGCTACCTCAAATAATCAAAAGCTCGTGTTATTACCTTTGGAAGCTACAAGTATTTTAGGCGCGCTTTCAGGGATTGCAGAAATTTCTAAGACAGCATTTTCTAAGGAAGGCACCTCAAATGGAACTGTTCTATGATAGCTTAAATGCGTGGTTTTGGCTCGGTTGTGCAGCGTCACTTCTTATCATTGAATTGCTCACCGGAACCGGCTTTTTATTATGTCTTGGCGTATCTTCAGGGTTAATGAGTATAATTGTTTTTTTTATGGGAATATTAAGCCCTAATATGCAGATATTGCTATTTTCCTTATTTGCTATTCTCTCACTTGTTTATTGGTGTTTTTACCTAAAAGTAAATCCCAATTATGATAATCGACCAAAATTAAATAAAAGAGCAGAACGCTATATTGGACGTGAATTTACATTGCATGAGAATACCGTTAATGGTATGGGTAAAATTCAAGTCGAAGATAGTGTCTGGCTGGTGCGTTCACAAGAATATCTTCCTGCGAAAACAGTGGTCACAGTGACCGGAGTGGATGGAACGGTATTGATTATTGGTAAGTCTAAAAAACACTAATCTTGGGTTTTATTCTGCGGTTCAATGAGTTCCGATTTTAGGTACTGAATAAAATGATGAGTATTTGAAAGACGATGCCCCATTGTAGTAATAATGTATTGGTTGAATTTCAGCCACAGTGCAGTTCGTTCTAGATAAAGTCGATTCAAATCTTTTTCTGTGATGCTATATAAAATACAGTTGTCAAATGCGATGACTGATGCAGTTCTTAATGCTTTATTAAAAAAACCCATTTCGCCAATTATATTTCCTTTTTTGATTGTAGCTAAGCGAGTTTTATAAGAGGCTTCATCGTTTAGCCATACCTCTAATGTGCCTTCAGCTAGCCAATACAAAGCATGACTAGGGGTGTTTTGTTTGAGAACAATATCGCCAGCTTTAAAGTGTTCCAACGAAAAATAGCTTAACAATTGTTGTTGTTCTTCAGCTGAAAAAAACTCAAAATTATTTTGTTCCTGAAAACCAGCATCCTGTAAAATTTTTTCTTCGCACCATTCTAAACCATGGTCAAGATCTGAAAACTCCTTAAATGAAAAAGTATTAAAATAATCAGCAATAAACGTAGTCATTTCAGTTTTTAATGACTGAGGTAATATAATGACCCCAACAATTTAGACCACAAAAATTTAAAAATTTAGGAGATAATAGCCTCTACTTTGGAGGTTAACATGGCAAAGAATAAAAAGTGGTCATCGGCAGCTAAATTTGAGATAGCACTGC
>JAKFUY010000125.1 GCA_021732495.1 Legionellales bacterium
TATTGAAAATAGTTTTATGTGTTTCTTCGTCAATCGCTACGATGATAATCTTAAAGCTCAGCAACAAGCGCCAAGAAAAGTGTATTTTATTGATCATGTTTTAGCAAAGATCGTGGCCGTACGCTAGAGAATATTGTTTTCATAGAATTAAAGCGCAGAGGGCATGACATCTTTTATTTTAGTGGCACTAAAGAATGTGATTTTGTCGTAAGGGAAGCCTCTCGCACCAAGCAGGTGATTCAAGTGTGTCTTGAATTACATGATCCCTCAACCAAGGAAAGAGAAATATCTGGCTTGTTCGAGGCGATGGATACGTTTTCTTTAGCTGAAGGGTTGATTATTACGGAGCATGAGGAAGGAGACGAAATTGTAGAAAGAAGTGGCAAGCAATACCATATCATTGTAAAGCCAATCTGGAAGTGGTTGCGGATGGGCTTAACACCTCAATAATACGTGCTTTATCAGACTCGATGGGCAGGATATGTCCGGTATTTTCTAAGATAATGGTTTTTAAATGTGGGAGATTATTGAGGATGTTGCTGGTTTTTTTTGAATCAACCACCTTGTCATGGGCACCCAGCCATAATGTGGTGGGTTGCGACCAGGACTGATGCTGATAATCGTTGATAAACGTAAGTATCTCAATGAGTGTTTGGATGGGAAGCTGTCGGTAAAGCAGTTCTCGGGCTTGGCAATGATAGGTTTGCCCACCACGATTATAGATAGAAAAAAACCCCAGACGAGAAAATGTTTCAGCTGTTTTTAAAAGCAATGGCAATGGACGCACCAGGCTTAATGCAGGAGCTAACAAAAATAATTGTCGAATGGGGTGCTCTTTTGCAAGATGACAAGCAATTAACCCACCTAGGGATAAACCTAAGACATCAACCTGTTGATATTCTTGGCATCGCTGTTGCACAATATTTTGTGCATAGCTAAGCCAGTCTTTGGCTGTGGCCTGAGAAAAAACTTGGATGGATAGCCCGTGCCCTGGAAGCAAGGGTGCTTCAACATAATCATAGGATTGAAGATAAGGGTAGAGATAGCGAAAGACTGCGGGAGAAGAAGCAAAGCCGTGAAACAATATAAGGGCGGTTTTCTTCTCTTTATTATGATGTTTAGTCCATGTCGGCAATAGCTGCAAATCATCTGGTGACGGTGTTTTTAAATGCCGTCCTTGACACATCCAGCTAAAATCAAAACATTGCGGTTGTGGGTCGTTCATGAATGATATGCGTATGGGGATATATTTTAAGTGTGGCAAATAACAGACAAAACAACAACTCGATTTTACAAGTTGCATTCGTTAAATGATTAATTTATAATCCGCCGAGAGCAAGGTGATATGAAAAAACAATTTAACCGCATTGAAAAACTTAAAATTTGGATTTTATGGCCGTTTGCTATCAATGTGATGATTGCATTGGTGGTTGCGATAGGTTCAAATATTTTTAATGCAAAATCTGCTTTTTTAGGTGGCGTAGTTGCCATCCTGCCGCAGTCGATTTTGGGTTATTGTTCTTTCAAATACTGGGGCGCTCTACAAAGTAAGCAGATATGGCAAGGTTTTGTCAAAGGTGAAGCCCTTAAATTTGGCTTTACCGCTATCTTGTTTGCTTTGGTATATAATTTTCTGCTTATAAATACTATGTGGTTTTTATTGGCTTTTATCATGATGCAATTTGCAGGAATACTGGTAAGTTGCAGGTTACTGAAGCTTGGGTAAAAATATGATTTCAAATAGCGAATATATTAAGCATCACTTGACCTATTTAGGCTTTAACCTTAAGACGATGTCTTTAGGCAATGGTGGCTTTTGGACAATCAATCTCGATACAATCTTTTTCTCGTTGCTGATGGGTTTGATTGCCATTGGTGTTTTGTACCTTGCTGCACGTAAAGTCACCACTGGTGTGCCAGGAAAATTGCAGAATTTTGCAGAGATGATGGTAAGCTTCGCAGACAGTCAGGTTAAAGACTGTTTTCATGGCAGAAGTGCTCTGATTGGGCCGCTGGCATTGACTATTTTCATGTGGGTATTTTTAATGAATTTCATGGATATTCTTCCAGTGGATTTGTTGCCCAAAATTGCTCAAATGTGTGGATTTCATTATTTAAAAGTCGTGCCTACCAATGACTTAAATCAAACATTTGCCATGTCCTTGTCGGTATTTGTTTTGATTTTGTTTTACAGCATTAAAATCAAAGGGATCAAAGGTTTTACAAAGGAGTTGAGTTTGCAGCCTTTTAACCATCCATTGTTAATTCCATTTAACCTTTTATTAGAATTAACCGGATTAATTGCAAAACCAATTTCACTTTCATTGCGATTGTTCGGTAATTTGTATGCAGGGGAACTGATATTTATTCTTATTGGGTTGCTAACACTGCATCCCAACTGGGAGCAACATGGCGTTGCCACGCTTACGCTCTCAATCGGACAAGTATTGCTTTCATTGGGGTGGTCAATATTCCATATTTTGGTCATCACCTTGCAAGCCTTTATCTTTATGGTTCTGACGATTGTTTATCTGAGTTTGGCCCATGAAGAGCATTAAAAAGTTGTGTTTAAAATTGTTATAAATTAAGGGGAAAAAAATGCAAGTTGCAAGTTTGTTAGCTCAGGTTCAAAGCATGACCGTTATTGCGGTAGCTCTTTTAATTGGCTTAGGTGCTTTAGGAACCGCAATTGGTTTCGGTTTGTTAGGTGGCAAGTTCTTAGAAGGCGCTGCGCGTCAACCTGAAATGGTTCCTATGCTTCAAGTAAAAATGTTTATTGTTGCAGGTCTTTTAGATGCGGTAACCATGATTGGTGTTGGTATTGCGTTGTTCTTTACCTTTGCAAACCCATTTTTGGCAAATTTGACTGCTTAATTATTGGGAGCAAAGCTCCCTTCCCGCTTTATTGGAGAAGAGATCGTGGATATTAACATGACTCTGGTAGTACAAATGTTTGTGTTTGGAGCATTTGTATGGTTTACCATGAAATTTGTATGGCCGCCCATTTGTAAGGCATTGGATGAAAGACAAGCCAAAATTGCTGAGGGTTTAGCAGCTGCTGAGCGTGGACGTCATGAACTTGAGCTGGCTCAAACGCATGTTAAAAAACAATTGAAGCAGGCTAAGGCGCAAGCGGCTGAATTGGTGGATAAAACCCATAAACAGTGTGAATTGATTATGGAAGAGGCCCGAAATGAGGCGAAAGAATCCGCAAATCGCATTGTCAAGCAAGCACAAGAACAAATTAATTTGCAAATTCAGCAAGCCCAACAACGTCTGCGCGTTGAATTAGTGGATCTCGTGATGTCAGGAATGGAAAAAGTCATTCAAGATGTTCTGCCTGATTCGGCTAAAAAGCGAGCTGTTGAACAATTGATTGCTGAGATAGCAGAGGAATAGGTCGCCATGAAAGATACACAGACCGTAGCCCGACCTTATGCCAAAGCTTTATTTGAGTTGGCGTTAAAGCATCAATCATTAAAGCAATGGAATGATTTTTTATCTGTTTTGGCCGTTGTGATTGAAAATGTCGAAATGCAAAAACTGCTGTCCCACCCAGAAGTCACCTCAGCGATGTTGGTAGATATTTTGGTGGCAGTGGTGAAAAAGATGGCTATTTCAAAACCAGAACTAGAGCTGGTCACCCATGCGCTAGAACTGATGGCCGGCCAACACCGTTTGGCAGTGATCCCTGAGGTGTTTATCCAGTTTCAAGCATTAGACGCAGAATATGCTAAAAAATGTTCAGGAACTGTATATACATCCATCCAGCTTGATGAAAAACAATTACAAAGATTGGAAGCAGGATTAAATAAAAAATTAAACAAGACCGTCCATTTGACCCAAGTCGTTCAGCCTACCTTGTTGGGTGGCGCACGAGTACAAATAGGCGATATGGTGATAGATGGCACATTGCGCGGTCGCTTACAACGGTTTTCACAGTCGTTGTTAGCATAATGCCCGATGTAAGGTTTAAATTCGCATACGTAACAAGAGGATGCTATTCATGTCAGAACAAATTGCACTGAGTCCCTCAGAAATTAGTGACATCATCAAGCAAAAAATAGAGCAGTTTAAAGTGGTTGCCGAAGTGAGCAACGAAGGTACTATCGTCAGTTTAAAAGATGGTATTGTTCGTCTTCATGGTATGCAAGCCGTTATGCAAGGGGAAATGATTGAGTTTCCTGACAATGTGTACGGTCTTGCCCTAAACCTTGAAAGAGACTCCGTCGGTGCGGTAATTCTAGGTGATGCCACGGCATTATCAGAAGGCCAAAAAGCACGATGTACAGGTCGAATTTTAGAAGTCCCCGTTGGCCCTGAAATGTTGGGTCGTGTGGTCAATGCCTTGGGTCATCCCATTGATGGCAAAGGCCCCATTGAAGCTAAATGTCATTCACCTATCGAAAAAGTAGCCCCAGGTGTTATTGCACGACAATCTGTTTCCCAGCCTGTACAAACAGGATTGAAAGCGGTCGATGCAATGATCCCAGTAGGTCGTGGTCAGCGTGAGTTGATTATTGGTGACCGTCAAACGGGTAAAACGGCAATTGCAATTGATACCATCATCAATCAAAAAAATACGGGTATCAAATGTATCTATGTTGCTGTCGGTCAAAAAGCGTCATCAGTTGCAGCGCTTGTACGAAGACTTGAAGAACATGGCGCCATGGCTCACACCATTGTTGTTGTCGCCGGTGCATCTGATGCAGCAGCACTTCAATTTATCGCTCCTTATTCAGGTTGTGCGATGGGCGAGTACTTCATGGAAAATGGTGAAGATGCTCTCATTATTTATGATGATTTAACCAAGCAAGCGTGGGCGTATCGTCAAATTTCGCTATTGTTAAAACGTCCACCAGGTCGTGAAGCCTATCCAGGAGATATTTTCTACCTACATTCTCGATTATTAGAGCGTGCTGCACGTATCAATGCCGAAGAAGTAGAGAAATTAACCCAAGGTCGCGTCAAGGGAAAAACCGGTTCTTTAACTGCATTGCCAATTATTGAAACACAAGCCGGTGACGTCTCTGCATTCGTACCTACAAACGTTATCTCGATTACTGACGGCCAGATCTTCCTTGATGTTGACTTGTTTAACTCAGGTGTACGCCCTGCAATCAACTCAGGTCTTTCTGTATCACGTGTTGGTGGAGCGGCTCAGACCAAAATCATGAAGAAATTAGGTGGTGGAACCAGGCTTGCTTTAGCGCAGTTCCGTGAATTAGAAGCCTTCTCTCAGTTCGCCTCCGATCTCGATGAAGTAACACGTAAGCAGTTAGAGCGTGGTCAACGAATCACTGAAATCATGAAGCAGAAACAATATGCGCCCTACTCAGTAGCTCAAATGTCAGTTTCTTTATTTGCTATTGAAAAAGGCTATTTAGACAGTGTTCCTTTGGCTGAAATTCGTAGCTTTGAACAGGGTCTACAAGAGTATATGAGTCTGAACTGCGGTGATTTAATGGCTTTAATCAATGAATCAGGTGATTATAGTTCTGCGATTGAAGAACAGCTTCATCAAGCAGTGAAGGCTTATAAAGTAATCTATTGAGTGTGAATCATTATGGCTGGTGCAAAAGAAATTCGAACGAAAATAGCAAGCATCAAAAACACGCAAAAAATTACGCGTGCAATGGAGATGGTTGCTGCAAGTAAGATGCGCAAGACACAAGAACGCATGAAAATGTCTCGTCCCTATGCAAAGAAAATTGCTGAGGTGATTCGACATTTGTCTCGTGCAACGTCTGAGTATCATCATGCTTTTTTGCAAAAACGACCAGTAAAAAACATTGGAGTCATCGTGGTAACCTCGGATAGAGGTTTATGTGGTGGCTTAAATGCAAATTTACTGAGGATGACCATTCACCAAATGCAAGAATGGGAAAAGAACGAATGCGCTATCAAAATGGCCATTTTTGGTCGTAAAGGTCAGGCATTTTTCCGTCGTGTTGGTGGTAATGTAATTGCCTCCTCCGATCACCTTGGAGATACACCTCGTATTGAAGATATGATTGGTGTGGTTAAATCAATGCTAGAAGCCTATGAAGAAGGGCACATTGATGCGATTTACATTGCTTACAATGAGTTTGTCAATACCATGACACAAAACCCAGTGATTGAACAGTTGGTTCCATTGCCAAGCAATGAAGAAGATGCATTTCAACATCACTGGGATTATATCTATGAGCTGGATGCAAAAGAATTGCTTGAGCAACTTTTATGTCGCTATATAGAAATACAGGTTTATCAGGCAGTGGTGGAAAACATTTCCTGTGAGCAAGCCGCTAAAATGGTTGCGATGAAAAGTGCTACCGATAATGCCGGTGAGCTAATTAAGGAATTCCAATTGGCCTATAACAAAGCGCGTCAAGCTGCAATTACCCAGGAATTGGCGGAAATTGTCGGCGGTGCAGCTGCTTTATAAGAGGGTGAAAAAATGAACATGGGTACAATCGTACAAGTAATTGGCGCAGTCGTCGACGTTGAGTTCCCACGTGAAAGCGTGCCAAAAGTATATGATGCACTTCAGTTACATGAAGGGGATCTGGTTTTTGAAGTCCAGCAACAGCTGGGAGACGGTGTGGTTAGAACCATTGCGTTAGGAACGACAGACGGCTTAAAGCGTGGTCTAGAAGTCACCAATACTGGTGAGTGTATTAAAGTTCCTGTTGGCGTTGAAACACTTGGTCGCATTATGGACGTTTTAGGACGCCCTGTGGATGAAAAGGGTTCAATTGCTGCAAAAGAACACTGGTCAATTCACCGTGCGCCGCCTTCCTATGAAGAACAAGCAGGAAGTCAGGAAATCTTAGAAACTGGGATTAAAGTTATTGACTTGTTATGCCCTTTTGCTAAGGGTGGTAAAGTCGGACTCTTCGGTGGTGCGGGTGTTGGAAAGACTGTCAATATGATGGAGTTAATCCGTAATATTGCAATCGAGCATAGCGGATACTCGGTATTTGCGGGTGTGGGAGAGCGTACACGTGAAGGTAACGACTTCTATCATGAAATGAAAGACTCTAACGTTTTGGATAAAGTATCCTTGGTCTATGGACAAATGAATGAGCCACCAGGTAATCGTCTACGTGTTGCCTTGACGGGTCTTACCATGGCTGAAAAGTTCCGTGACGAAGGTCGTGATGTATTGTTGTTTATTGACAATATCTACCGTTATACTTTGGCGGGTGTGGAAGTATCTGCTCTTTTAGGCCGCATGCCTTCTGCAGTAGGTTACCAACCCACTTTGGCTGAAGAAATGGGGATGTTACAAGAGCGTATCACATCCACTAAGACAGGTTCGATCACATCCATTCAAGCTGTTTATGTGCCAGCGGATGACTTAACCGATCCGTCTCCTGCAACTACTTTTGCTCACTTAGATGCAACGGTTGTATTGTCTCGTCAAATCGCTGAACTTGGGATTTACCCAGCCGTGGATCCCCTAGATTCAACCTCACGGCAGTTGGATCCATTAATTGTCGGTAATGAGCATTATGATATTGCGCGTAAAGTACAACAAACTTTACAACGCTATAAGGAATTAAAAGATATTATTGCTATTTTAGGAATGGACGAGTTATCTGAAGATGATAAACGTTTAGTCTATCGCGCCAGAAAAATTCAGCGCTTCTTATCACAGCCTTTCTTCGTAGCTGAAGTATTCACGGGCTCATCTGGAAAGTATGTCTCATTAAAAGAAACCATTAAAGGTTTCCAAGCCATTTTATCTGGCGAATGTGATGACTTGCCTGAGCAAGCTTTTTATATGATCGGAAGCATTGATGAGGCCTTCGAAAAAGCCAAATCCTTATGAGAATAAATATGCCTATAACCATGCAGTTAGATATCGTCAGCGCTGAGAAAGAAGTTTTTTCCGGTGTTGTACAATTTGTAGTAGCGACAGCGATGCTTGGTGAAGTCGGCATTAGACCAGGACATGCACCGTTGTTAACGGTTCTAAAACCTGGAACAATTGCGATTACCATGGCCAATGGTGATGAGGATGTGTTTTATGTTTCTGGAGGCATGCTTGAAGTTCAGCCTTATCATACGACTATTCTGGCAGACACTGTCCAACGCGCAGACTCTTTAGATGAGGCTGCGGTTTTGGATGCGAAAAATCATGCTGAGCAAGCATTTTTAAATCGTGAAAGTGATGTCGATTATACCGTTGCTGCGGGCGAACTTGCGCGTGCAGTCGCTCAAATTAGAGCTATTCAAAAAATTCGCAAACAACTTTAATCATGATATGATTTCAATGGTGCTCTTGCACCATTGAATTATAATGTCCACCTTCCATTCATTAAAGTGGTGATTGCGATGACCTCTACAGTTGAAAAAAGATCCCTGTCTCATTTTACTTCCGAAGCGTATTATGAATATGCCATGTCTGTCATTTTAGACAGAGCCTTGCCGCATATTGCTGATGGTTTAAAGCCTGTTCAACGCCGTATTATCTATGCGATGTCTGAATTGGGTCTGAAGGCTCAAAATAAATATAAAAAATCAGCCCGAACAGTCGGAGATGTGTTAGGTAAGTTCCATCCACACGGTGATAGCGCTTGCTATGAGGCCATGGTATTGATGGCACAGTCCTTCTCTTATCGTTACCCGCTTATTGATGGTCAAGGCAACTGGGGCTCGGCTGATGATCCCAAGTCGTTTGCTGCCATGCGTTATACTGAAGCCCGCCTTTCTCCGTATGCCGATCTTTTATTGAAAGAACTTCCTTTTGGCACGGTCAACTGGGTCGATAATTTTGATGCCACCTTGCAAGAGCCTTCGTTATTACCTGCCCGTCTACCCAATGTATTACTCAATGGCGCATCAGGCATTGCGGTTGGGATGGCCTCTGATATATTGCCGCATAATATTTTGGAAGTTTCACGCGCCTGCATATTATTGTTGGACAAACCTGAAAGCAGTTTTGCTGATATTTTTAAGCATATTCAAGGGCCTGATTTTCCAACTGCTGCAGAAATTATTACGCCTAGGGCACAAATTCTGGCGATGTACCAAGAAGGCGGTGGATCGGTAAAATGTCGTGCAGTCTATGAGGTTTGCAAAGATACTGTAGTGATTCATGCACTTCCCTACCAAGTATCAGGTGCTAAAGTTTTGGAACAAATTGCAGCCCAAATGCAGCAAAAAAAATTACCGATGCTTGAAGACTTACGTGATGAATCCGATCATGAAACACCCACACGTCTGGTATTAAAACTACGTTCAAACCGAGTTGACGCCCAAGCGTTGATGAGTCATTTATTTGTTACCACCGATCTGGAAAAGTCCTTTCGCTACAATGCGAACTTAATTGGTTTAAATGGTAAGCCTGAAGTTAAAACGCTTTTAGAAATCCTTCAGGAGTGGTTGACCTATCGCCTTGCAACCGTTCGTCGCCGTATTCAGCATCGTTTAACGCAAGTGCAAGACCGCTTAGAGGTCATTAATGGCCTGTTACTGATTTATCTAAATTTAGATGAAGTTATCCGTATTATTCGTGAGGAAGATGAGCCTGCAGAAGTAATGATGCAGCGTTTTGGGCTATCTGAGCGCCAAGTGCATGCTATTTTAGAGACCAAACTTCGACATTTGGCAAAACTTGAAGAAACCATGCTTTTTGCAGAGCAAAATGAATTGTCCACTGAACAAGCGAAATTAAAGCTGTATTTAGATAGTGATAGTGAACTACGTGAATTGGTAAAACGTGAGATTACCGAAGATACCAAAAAACACGGCGACCCAAGGCGTTCACCTTTGGTGCATCGCGATGCCGCACAGGCGATGTCAATTACCGAAAGCATCCCCAATGAATCCATGACCATCATTCTGTCAAAACAGGGTTGGGTCAGAGCGGCCAAAGGCACTGATGTCAACGGAGAAACCTATCCTTATAAAGCAGGTGACGCCTATTTGCAGCAAGTCCATGCGCAAAGTACCCAAGGGGTTAATTTTTTTGATAGTGAAGGCAAGATTTATCAGCTCCCCGCTCATACTCTACCCTCAGCTCGAGGTCAAGGTGAGCCTCTAAATAGTCGATTAAATCCTTCTGAGGGTGCAAAATTTATTGCTTTAGGCACTATTGAACAGGACGGGCATTATTTAATGGCAAATAGCGCCGGGTTTGGTTTTTGTGTACCATCCCAGGCTACGCAATCCAAAAATCGCAATGGAAAGGCGTGTATGACTTTACCTGAGAACAGTCAAATGTTACTGCCAATTGCCATTGATACCATTGAAAATCAGTATTTAGCCTTGCTCAATTCTTTAGGAAGATTATTGGTTATACCATTGAAAGACGTGGCGGTGTTAGGAAAAGGCAAAGGCAATATCTTGATGAAGTGCAAATCCAGTTTTGAGCACGATCCCATCTATTTATTAAGCATCGCAATTATCAGTGAAAATCAGAAATTGACAATTACCAATCACAAGCAAACACAAAAATTAGATTTTAATAAATGGAAGCTCTACATTGGTAAACGCGGTCAGACAGGTAAGAATCTAGCCAAGACCATGACCGCTGCATTCCAGTTAGGGATTGAGACAAAGCAAGAAAAGCAGAAATAAGTTTCTAGGCAGTGACTTCTTCCAATTTAGTCTCTAAATTTTGAATAAACTCTGCCAGTTGTTCCCGCTTTTGCAATTGCTTTTGTTCCTGATTGATTAGTTCATGACTAATATGCAGTGCAGATAACAATAAGACTTGCATAGGCTCTAAGGTTTTAAACTGGGATTTTTTTTGAGAAATCGTGGCGTTGAGTTTTTTGGCAGCCAATTCCAAATTTTCCATTTCTTCAACAGGACATTTGATTTTATAGGCTTTGTTCATTAATTGTATGGTACAAAAGTTGGATGTAGTCATTATTTCAAATGGGTAAAAAAATCATAACTCCATGTTAACAATTTTGGCATCTGAGAGCAAATCAGTTATGATCATCTTTTTAAATAAAATGAGTGTATTATGTCGGTCTACTCCAATGCAAAAGAAGTCCCTTTTTCCTATGATCATTTTAATGAGAACCTACATGTTCTTGATCTCCCCATTGATGTGTGCCAACTGCATGGAATTTTGTCAGGATGTTTGGTAGCAGGTGCACCCGATCAAGCTGAAAATTACTTAAGATCCCTTATTTTGAATCGAACGGGGCCAGATGTTCGTGAGGCGACCAATACTCTATTTTCATTGATCACCATTACCCAAGGGTGGTTGAGCAATTTTGGTTTTGAATTTCATTTGTTATTGCCTGATGATACGTGTTTATTGCCTGAACGTTTAGAATCTTTTGCTTGTTGGTGTCAAGGTTTTATGAAAGGCTTAGATATGGGGGATTTATCAGTCGATGAGATTGATAATGAAGATGTATTGGAGGCTATTGGGCATATCGATGATTTTTCAGATATGGATGCCACAGATTTTGACTATGAAGAAGATGATGAAAAAGCGTATTTTGAAATTACAGAATATGTGCGCTTATCAGTATTGCATATTTTTTGTGATTTAAATGAAACAGAGGGTGGACTTCCAGAACCTGTTCATCACTAAGGAGTATTGATGATAGCAAAAAATGAGTTTATACAACGCCGTAAAGCCTTGATGCAGCAATTACCTCATGATGCTGTGGCTGTCATTCCCGGCGCATGCGAACAGCAACGCAATAGCGATGTGCATTATCCTTTTCGTCAAAATAGTCATTTTTTGTATTTAACAGGGTTTTCAGAACCCCAAGCAATTTTAGTTTTGACCGGAGGACAGTCTATTTTATTTTGTCAGCCGACATCTATCTTAACAGAGACATGGACTGGGCCCTTGCTTGGCCCTGAGAATGCACTTGCGCAATTGGGTGTTGATTTAGCATTTTCACGGGAACATTTTTCTGATGAGCTAAAACAGATTTTAGCTGGAAAAACAGCTATTTATTACCCCTTTTTGCAATCTGGTGATTGGGAGAAATCTTTATTTCAAGCATGGAAGGGCGCTCGTGCTAAAAATCGCGAAGACAACGGACTGAATAGTTCTTTTGTTGATTTGACGCCCATTTTGGCAGAACTGCGATTATTTAAATCCGATGCTGAAATCGCTTGTATGCAATCGGCGACTGATTGTTCTGTCAATGCTCATCTTGCCGTGATGAAAAAGGTGCGTTCTTGTCAGTATGAATATGAGTTATTGGCAATTTTTCAACATGAGTTGTTGAAACAAGCTTGTACTGAAACGGCCTATCCATCCATTATTGCTTCAGGACACAATGCCTGTATTTTACATTATACCCAGTATCACCGTCGTTGGCAGAATTCAGATTTGTTATTAATCGATGCCGGCGGTGAGTGGCAAGGATATGCAGCAGATATTACCCGCACCTATCCGGTGTCTGGTCAATGGTCCAAAGAGCAACAAAGCATTTATGAGTTGGTCTTGCATGCCCAACTCCAAGCGATAGCTGCCATTCGCCCAGGCCTTATTTGGTCGGATATGCAACAAATCACCATTCAGATTTTAACGCAAGGCTTGGTGGATTTGGGTATTTTAAAGGGCTCTGTCTCGGGGTTAATTGAGCAGCAAGCCTATAAGGCATTTTATATGCATAATTCAGGACATTGGCTAGGATTGGACGTCCATGATGTGGGTTCCTATCGAATCAATCAATCGTATCGTCAGTTGATGCCGGGGATGGCCCTAACCGTCGAGCCTGGTTTGTATTTATCAGCACGAAACACCGATATCGATCCCCGTTGGCATGGTATTGGTGTGAGGATCGAAGATGATATTTTAGTGACATCTCAGGGCGCTAAGGTTTTGTCTCGATATTTGCCAAAAACCGTTGCTGATATCCAGGATGTGATGTCCCATGATTGTTGAGCAATGCGATGTTTTGATTGTGGGCGGTGGTCTGGTTGGGTTAAGCCTTGCTTTAGGTCTTGAATCATTAGACATCTCTTATTGTTTACTCGATGAAACCTTCAGTGCGCCAAAGGCTGATGTTCGTACTTTGGCCCTATCGAAGTCAAGCATTGCCATTTTAAAACATTTGCAGGCATGGGACCCCCAAGCCCTTGGTGCGACACCTATCCAAAAAATACATGTATCATGTGAAGGAGCCTTGGGGCATACCGTTTTAGATGATGCACATGATTTCTTGGGTTCTGTGGTTAATTTAAATCAGCTGCAGCAGATACTTATCAATTCTATTGTCAATCAGGACCGTATTATCCAGGCTCGGTTTGAATCCTACTGCCAAAAAAACAAACAGGTATATGCCAATATTGCAGGAACAACTGTCAGTTATTTGCCAAAAGTAATTATCGCTGCCGATGGTGTGCATTCCTCGGTTAGACAATTTTGTCCGATGCCTGTTGAAAAACCACCAGAGAAAAAGGCTGTTCTATGTCCGATTACACTGTCTAAGCCTCATCAGGGAATGGCTTTTGAGCGTTTTACAAGCCTAGGTCCCATGGCACTTTTACCCTGGGGCACCCAGGATATGGCTTTAGTTTTAAGCGTTGAACCGGATACTGAACTTTCTAATAGCTCGGCTATAAAAGACTTCGTTACATGCCAATTGGCTGGAAGAATGGGAAAAATTACGGCTTGTGGAGAGATAAAGACCTATCCTTTGCAACAAATGTTTATGCCTCGGCAATCGTTTCAAAATATATTATTCTTAGGAAATGCAGCCCATACGTTGCACCCGGTGGCAGGCCAAGGGTTTAATTTAAGTCTCAGAGATGTGGCGGTATTTTTAGATGTTGTTGAAAAGTTTGGCGTAGGAATGCAGGCATTTCCGATGTATTGCACCCAACGATTACCCGATCAGCGCCTTACCCAATGGGTAACAAAATTTTTAGCGGGCAGTTTTAATCGACTTTCTCCTCAGATACGCGGGTTGGGTCTTGGGGTATTAGCAGCCACCCCGATGCTAAAAAATATATTGGCATTTTATGCGCAAGGATTGGGTTACCCTTTGCCCTCTTGGGTGTATCAACAATTGGAAACAATGGATGAATAAAATTGCAGTTTATGGCGGCGGTATTATTGCGATGTTACTTGCCATTGCCTTGAAAGCACAGAAGCGTGAGGTGGTGATCTGGCGTCCTATTTTTAATACACCGCAAGGCCCTAATCGTCGCGTTTTTGCATTGAATCAAGCAGCTGTCCATTTTCTACAGCAATTGGGAGTAGCATTGGATGCGACGACATCAGTAGAGCATATGTTAATCTGGGATGAGCATACCGGTGCTAGTGTTCATTTTCATAGTGCAGATGTGGGAGGCTTTTACCTGACAAAAATGGTTGATGAAACCCATATTTGGCAGCAGTTATGGAACAAAGTTCAACAATTATCCATCCCGGTCGTCGAGTTAGGCAACCATGAGATTTACCAAGATGATCATGGTTTGTGGCATGGGGGAACTGATGAGGCGGCCTTTGTTTGTATCGCAGATGGTGCTCACTCAGGGATGCGTGAAAAGCTCAAGGTGCCCTGTGCGTATGACTCCTATGATCAGATAGCCTTGGTTGCTGATGTCAATGTAACGAGGGGAGATGGGAATACGGCTTATCAAGTATTTGGCCCTCATGGACCTTTGGCTTTTTTACCGTTACCCCAACGACATGGCTATTCCATCGTTTGGTCATTGGATACGTCTATTGCCAAACATTATTTGAGTTTATCATTGTCTGAACTTAAAATAAAATTGGCGCAAGCAACCGATAACGCTTTAGGCGATATAGTTTCGATAGAATCCCTGCGCTCCTATCCTTTACACATGTTGCATGCCAAACAATATTATGGAAAAAACTGGTTATTGGTAGGTGATAGCGCCCATTATTTTCATCCCTTGGCAGGATTGGGGTTAAATATGGGAATTGGTGATGTCGCTTGTCTGACAAGATTGCTCGCTGATACATCCTCTATCGCAAAATCCTTAGGGCCTTATCAACGTGAACGTAAAGCTACCCTCACACCTGTGATCATGGGAATGAAACTAATTAAAAATTGCTTTGGTATTCAGCAGCCTTTTTGGGTAAAATTTAGATCAAAGGGAATGGACTGGCTCGATCATCAATTGTTGTTAAAAAAAATGATGTTAAAGATTATCCAGGATATATAAATCAATTTAAGGGAATGATTGAAAGGGGTATTATGAGAGTAAATAAATGGTTATTGTGGGCGTTGATTTGCCCTATTGGTGGGTTTGCTCAGGAACTCTTTGAAGGCACGATTATCAAGAATGTTCAGTTGCCTCAAACGCATCATTTTTCGCGCTTGGCGGCAGATCCCATCGAACATCAAGATATTGCATTAATGAAGGTACATTTTTCTGATACCGTCAAACATCGAATGGTTAGTCGTTTTGCAGACAAGTCTCAATCACCGACGTTACTTCAGATGGATGATGCCAATCCGAGTGCAGTCGATCTGGGCATGGATACGGTTCCTGTTTTAAATCAAGGAATACATGGGTCTTGTGTGACCTTTGCAGCCACTGCAGCCATTGATGCGATTTTAAAAAAAGGTGATTATGTAAGCCAATTATGTAGTTTGCAGCTGGGTAGGCATATTCAAAGTTATGGATATGTCGCTAGCGGCTGGGAAGGTGGTTTAGGCTCCGTTATTTTAGCGCAAATAGAGGCCTTTGGCTTTATGACGAAAAACAACCAAAGAGAAATTGGTTGTGGTCATTTGACGGAATATCCGTTATTAAAGAATGACTTAGGTCAAGAGATGGTCTTAAGTGACTTCCATCAATACAGCGAATCGATGGTGCAAAATCGCATTGGTTGGAGTAATTTGGTGGATATTTTTCAGTCCATTCATGATGATATCGATGGCAATAAAGTGCTAAATCAAGTCAAGCAAAGCCTTGTTCATGGCGATCGGTTGATTTTTGGAATTCTCCTTGCTGATTATGATAAAGGTTTGGCTGGTGCTGTGGGTACCCATAAAGTCTTTAATGATACCTGGGTGATTACACCTGAAATCATCAATGATTTGCGACAAAACCCCCAGTTTGCCGGTCATGAGATGCTGATTGTAGGGTATGATGATAACGCCATTGCCAAAGATGAAAATGGTCGTGAATATCGCGGATTAATTAAAATTCGTAATTCTTGGGGAGATCGGATTGGCGATCAGGGTAATTTCTATATGTCT
>JAKFUY010000166.1 GCA_021732495.1 Legionellales bacterium
CTTAGTGTAAAATAAAGCCTCTCTAAATCAAGTAATATTTGATTTTAGCGTTAGTGTCCCAAGGTTTCTGTCAATTCAGATTTTGAATTCAATTAAACGGCCAAATAGATAAGCAAATGATTAAGCATAGAACCAATAGTTGTTTTAGTTGAAAATCCAAGTTATTGTTAATCACCGGAAGAAAAAAACAATGGAATGTTTTTTATGCAATCAAAAATCACTGAAATGGCACTTAGAACTGCTGTCAGCTCTGCACCTAAACTTCTTACCTCCAACGCTGAACAAATCATTGATAAGATTAAAACCTCGGCCACACAACGCGCAAGTGAAATTGTCACAGCCAATGGCACATCAGGGGCTATCACGTCTCAAATTTCTTTGCAATCGACTGCTATTGATATGGCTATTAAAGGAATTGAACAAGCTTATACGATTGTGAGTAATCAACTGACGGAAACCTATCAAAAACGCCTCTCATTTGATAAAGAAAGACAAGGTGGAATTGCATCATTTCTTATTCCCACCAATCGAGAGGAAGGTCATTTATCAGATCAAGAAAGTGCTATTAAGGGATATATCGAGATCGCTCAGGAAAACTATTTTTTTTTCGATTATATGGGGATTCATGAAGGCACTCTTTTAGAAAATAAAGAAGCAAAATATTATTCGGTTCTTCCTTTTTTTCGTATGAGTGAAGAAATTCATCATCCTATCGCCAGTGCCAATGCTCTTGAAAAACAAAGAAATGGAATTAATCTTTTTTTTAAATCAGCACTGACTCAAGCGCTAATTGAAATCGATACCCATTTTCAAACCGATACGCGATTGGGGGCATTTTTCTTGTCTGTCTATCACGGAGATAATTATCTCAATGATTTGCGAGCACCTCGGTTTATTATGATGAGTTTATCTAACCTGATTTGGAACTTACAACATCCGGTTGATCCGCGTACCGGAGTACCCATTAGTCTTGCAGAGGCAAAAGCCTTGTGTCGGGACGTGCAATTATTTTTAAATCAAATTTTAGATGAAGAAATGCCACCACATTTGGTTCAAGTGGGGAAAATTAAAGAATTACTCATCAGCTTTATTCGTAAAATAGAATTACATACCAAAGAACTGTTCTTTGCATATCATGAAGAAATAATCAATGAAATCAATATTAAAGATGTGACCAATAGTGCCCATCATGTGCTGCGGATTATGGATAAAAGTATGCTAAAACTACTGTATAAAATTAAAAACCCTGTATCGCATAAAACCGAGCCCTATGATAAAGCAGCTGAAGATATTGCCTACCAGATTAGTTATATGAATCAACTTTTAAATCATAACCCTCACATCATAGAAAAGTTTCAAGAATATAGGGCTTATCTTCCTTCGAATGCCATAACAATATTGATTCCAAACGCGCTGACACCCATTAGCGTCATAAACACCATTTGCTATAGTATTATCGATGCTTTAATAATCTTTTCACATTTAACCGGACGCCCCCGTAAGGCATTATTAAGCGCCATCGATAGTTTACATAAAGACACTGCAACTGAATTTACCAAAACATTAATTCATTTCAAGTTAAAATTTATTGATCCGCTTAAAGATATTGATCGTGCTCATAGCGCCGGCATTTTCACAAGTTCTGAAAATATTGCAAGTGAATGCGCAAGACGCTTTATTCCATTGCTGACACTTCTAATTGAAGACTACCGTGTTGATGTTGACAGAAATCATAAACAAAATAAGGCGCATCTCGCTGTGATGAATGGTTTGGAACAGACTCAAAAAATTAATGCCAGTGCTACCATGAGCAATAGTTATTATCATTGGAAACTATCTCCCTATTTATTTATCGATCATCAAGAAACCTGTTCTCGCATTGATAATTTCCCTGCAAAACAATATAAGATAACGCAAGTCACCGTATTACTTGATGCCGTGGCAGAGCTGATTACAAAATATCAATCATTTTTACAAGATACCTCCTTTCAAGAGTTTTTGATTCGATTTTTATCTGAGGTTAAAGTTGAGTATGATCAACTTGGAACCTATATTGAAGAGCTTGATGCAATTATTACTTCCACAGAACTTAATAATAGAAGTATTATTGGCGTGCTGCGCCGGATGCTTGATGATCTCAACAGCAGTTTAGCTCGGATTCAACAAACCATATCCTCTTTAACCCGAACAGTTGAGAACCCAGAGTTCATCGAAAAACATCGATTATTATTAGAGAAAAAAATTAATTTTATACGCAATAAGTATCAAGAAATCTTCAATAAGGAAGCATTTGCGTCCAAAGGCTTAATGATTTTAAATAGTAGCCATCTTTTCAAAAAAGAAAAAGAACACTTCGACCATCAAGAACATGAAAAATTCAAATTAAGGATTGTTCAGCATACATCATTCAAAGAAACGTTAGATAAACTTCCTGAGGATGATAACATCAAAGCCTTAGATTTAAGCTCTAATCAATTGGGTCATCTGTCTAATCAAGAAATCTTAGAAGGCTTTAGAACATTGCCATCAACCTTGGTCAGTTTAGACCTCAGTGGCAATGATCTAATGAAAAAACCGCATCATGTACTGGAAAAAATGATGCGTTCGATCCCTGAAAGTCTGCTACATCTCGACCTGAGTTGGAATAATTTTGGTGATGAGCCACCATATAAACTGGCTTGTCTTTTACAAAACATACCTGCTCATATCAAATTATTGGATTTATCGAGAACCAACCTTGCTAACAAAACTGCTGAGGAACTTGCTAATATTTTAAGTCGGATACCGAGTACGATTGAAAGTTTAAGTTTATCCAACAATGATCTGGGCTCAAAACAAGGCGATGAACTTGCACTCGCTTTTTCCAAACTTAAAGATCTACGATTGCTTGATTTAAGTGGTAATAAATTTTATATAAAAAGTGGAACAAAACTAAAAACGGGCTTTTTAAGCTTACCAACATCAATGGAGACACTCGATTTAAGCGCTAATGACTTAGGTCACCTGAATCGACAAGATTTAGAACTTCTACTCGAAGGATTACCGACAAGCTTAAAAAAATTAGATTTATCATCAAATCTCTTAAATCAAAGAAAAGGTAATGAATTTCATCAAATGATAGAGAAGCTTCCACGTTCCCTAAAATGTTTAATTTTATCAAAAAATCGTATTGGTGTTCTAAATTATCAAGACCTCATTTTTGGAATGGAGATGCTTCCGACTGGGCTTGAAGAACTGGAATTGTGTTTTAACAACTTATCAATGTATCCAACAGAAAAGTTAGAGAGTATTTTTAAATCCTTATGTAAAACCAATCTAAAAATTATTAATCTTTATGGGAATAATCTTGGCTCAAAAAATGGCAATGGACTCATTACCCTTATAACAGCTCTTCCTAAATCCATTCATCGTTTGAAATTAAATAATAATGATTTAGTTCAGTTAAGTGGCCAAGAACTTAAAAAATTTCTAGAGAATCTCCCTGAAAACATTACGCATCTTCAACTGAATGACAATCAATTCGGAATTAAATCAGCTGAAGAATTAATTGAGGCCTTTCAAGCTATTCCACCACAAATTAAAAAAATAGAGTTTGTAAAAAATCAGTTATCAA
The DNA here is from genome assembly GCA_021732495.1 of Legionellales bacterium. Classification (GTDB taxonomy): domain Bacteria; phylum Pseudomonadota; class Gammaproteobacteria; order Legionellales; family Legionellaceae; genus UBA2653. The sequence goes on from JAKFUY010000166.1 coordinate 3,614, forward strand.
ATAAAACCGCTTCAGAACTTGCTTTGATATTTCAAGCAATTCCTCCTACTTTAAAAAAACTCTCACTCGGGGAGAATCAATTTAGCAATTTTTCGATCGAAGAAGCTACACATATTTTTCGATCGTTTCCTAAAACCCTAAAAGAGTTAGACTTAAATAAAAATGGGTTTGAACGTTATACTCAAAAAGATATCAATGCGTTATTTCTTTCTTTACCCAGACAAATTCAACTACTCAAGTTCAATGGTAAAAATATTAATCTTAATGAATACCAAATCTGTCAACAACCGACCTCACAAGTCATAAGAGAACCGAAACAAGCTTCACCAGGCTCAAAAGAATATATAATGGCTATCACCGGATTGATTGCATCACTGATGTCCATAGGTTTAATGATTTTTTCTTTTCCGACGCTACCATGTTCTATTCTTCTTATCACAGGCCTTGCTTTATGCGTAATAGAGCACCAACAGGAAAACAGTTGTTTGTCTTATTTGACCATTAGGTAGATTTGATTTGTAGCACTGTTCAACCCTTTTTCCTGTAAATGAACCGGTAGGGATTGAGCGGGCTTATCGTGCAACTTTGTAATTAAAAAATGTTTTGAAAATAAAGCTTTTACTTCAGCTTCACAAACTGAAAACGGCGGTCCCTGCATTTTTGTTTGATCATAGGTCACTGCAATTAATAAGACTTTAACGCCAGGGCTCAAAAGGTGATTTATAAATCTGGCATATTGTTGCCTTGATTTTTCCGGTAAAGCAATTAATGATGCTCTATCATATACGGCATCCACTTCGCCTAGCATCTTGGCATCCAACTCAAAGAAATCACCTACAATTAGGATAATGTTTTTACCTTCAAAAAATACCCGTCCATCTTGCTTAATTTCTCTGTAAGCAAGATGGTTTTCTATAAAAAAAGATTCACAGGCCAATCGGCTAATATCAACACCCAAGACTTGATATCCTTGCTCTAACATCCAGAGCATATCGATACTTTTACCACATAAAGGTAGGAGGATACGTGCCCCATTGGCAAACTTTAATAAAGGGAAATACTGTTGCATATATGCATTTGGATTATTTTGGTTAAATCCTATATGATTTAATTTCCAACTTTGCAGCCAATATTCCAAGTTCATCAGTTAGCTCCATGACACATGACTGTAAAATCATGATAGAATATTAAACAAGTTCTTTTGAAATTATGAATCAGTAGGCTAGATATGTCAAAAAAATTAGGTTTTTGGTCTGTTTTCGCGATTGTTATTGGCAGCCAAATGGGATCAGGAGTCTTTATGCTCCCAGCAAGTCTAGCACCTTATGGGCCATATAGTTTTTTAGGCTGGCTTGTCTCTGGACTAGGGGCAATTTGTTTGGCATTGGTGTTTTCTGGGCTTTGTTATCGTTTTCCTCGAACAGGCGGCCCGCATGTATATATCAAAGAGATGTTTGGTGCTAACGCTGCTTTTTTTACAGGATGGACCTATTGGGTCATTTCATGGATAAGTACAACAGCTGTCATTATTGCAAGCATTTCTTATTTAAGTCCATTTATCCCAAATGCTTCGAGCAACCTGGAACTGAGTTTAGAAATATTGCTATTAATTGCCATAACCTATCTTAATCTCAAAGGTATAGAGGCCGCGGGCAAAGCCGAATTCATTCTTACTGCGCTTAAAATCGTCCCTTTACTGATATTACCCATCATCGCAATGTTTTATTTTAATGCTGATAATATTTCAATAGCACCCTCCATCCATTTAAATTCACATACCTCTAATCTGGCCCATGTTACATTGCTGACATTATGGGGGTTTATTGGTTTGGAAACAGCAACCACTCCTGCGGGTTCGATTGACAACCCGTCTAAAACCATCCCAAAGGCTATCGTATTGGGAACCATTACGACAGCAATACTTTATATCCTCAATTGCATAGGCATTATGGGAATGATACCGAGTACAAAATTAGCCCTTTCTAAAGCACCTTATGTGGACGCAACGCAATATTTGTTTGGTGGACATTGGCATCTTCTGATTGCTGTCATTGCATTTATTGTTTGTGTGGGGACGCTAAACGCTTGGATACTCGCCAGTGGTCAAATTGCATTAGGCCTCGCGCAAGACAAGCTATTGCCAGACGCTTTTAAACAAAAAAACAAATACCAAGCACCCCGTTTAGGAATAATAATGAGTTGTCTTGGTATTATTCCGCTGTTGTGGCTCACCAGCAATCCCACGATATCGAATCAAATTACCACCATTATTGACTTCTCGGTGGTCGCTTTCTTATTTGTTTACCTCATAAGTGTGCTCGCTTATATGAAAATACTGATAAAAGAACATGCTAAAATTTATCATTGGATTTATACGTTATTGGCTTTGATATTTTGCATGTGGACTATTTTACAAACGCCAATTTTAACTATCGTCACGTCTTCACTATTTGTGGTTTCTGGAATTCCAGTATTTTTTTTGTGGTATCTCAAAAAACCACAAATATTACCTTTGCTAAACCCAGAATAACTTCAATCTCTGAGTGATTGATGCTAACATCCCTGTCTTCACATCAGATAAACATACTCAATGACTTCAGAAGTAGATCGGATCACCCGCGAAATCTTCCAATTGCAGTCATTACAGCCCCATCAGCAACTAATTATTGCTGATGTCCTTAACCAACATGATTTATTGGTTGTATCTCCAACTGGCAGTGGTAAATCGCTTTGTTATCAGATCCCAGGGATTGTCCTTCCTGGTACATTTGTAATTATTTCCCCATTGATAGCCTTAATGACAGAACAAGTATGTCACTTAAAAAAATTGGGAATTGCCGCAGAGTGCTTCCATTCTGGATTGGACAAGACCACACAGCAAACTATTATCTCGCAACTAAAAGACCAACAACTCAAGATTTTTTATGTGTCACCTGAACGTGTTGTACAGCACTACTTCTTACATCAATTAAAATCAATATTACTCAGTGGTTTTGCTATTGATGAAGCCCATTGTATCTTACACTGGGGGCAGGACTTTCGCCCTGGATATGAACAACTCACGCAATTAAAAAAGCATTTCCCAACCATACCTGTTATGGCACTTACTGCTACCGCTACCCCCAAGCAACAAGATGAAATTATTGAACAATTACAATTAAACGCTAAAAAACATATTCATTCGGCATACAAAGCAAATATTGATTATCAGGTTATTTCTACAGAAGATTTAAGAACATCTTTAAAAAATATTTTACAAGGTCATCCCATGCAATCGGGGATTGTGTATTGCAGTTCAAGACAACGTGTTGAACATATTTATTATTATTTGCAAAAAACCAATATTCCCGTAACGTATTATCATGCTGGGCTAGAAAGTGAACAACGAGAGGCTCAACAAAAAAAGTTTTATCAACAACCCGATGGCGTGATGGTGGCAACAATGGCTTTTGGCATGGGCGTCGATAAAAAAAACATTCGTTTTATTATTCATCATGATCTGCCTGGACGACTTGACCAATATGTTCAGGAAAGTGGTCGTGCAGGGCGTGATGGAGAACCTGCCACCAGTTATATACTTTATCATCCCGAACTCTTTTTTCAATTCAATCTTTGGCGAATTGGTAAAGCCAAGACCTCGATACAACTCGAGCTCATAGAAGAATTACGGATGGTGGCTCAAACGGTGAGCTTAAATGATTGTTTCAAAAAAACAATATTCTACTATTTTGAACACATTACAATCCCACCTTGCGGTACATGTCATGCTTGCCTTAAAGGCATTCCTAAATTTAATGATGATGCCCTCAAATTATTATCTTGTATCTATCGCATGAAAAACCATGCGGACTGGGATAACGTCGTTGATGTTTTACTCGGCGTTCTCAGTCCAAAAACCAAAAACTTTCATCAATTAAGCACATTTGGTATTGGTTATTCACAAGGTAAATGGTACTGGTATCATTTATTATGTCAGTTATTTGCAAAAAACTGGATCAGTCTAAAAATAGACGCTATCAGCAAATGGCATATCACCCAACAAGGATTTCAGTTTATCAAAGACCATAAAAACCTAGTAGTAATATAGACTTATAATATTGTTGCAACTGCATTAATAATATGCAATAATTGCAATTAATTTTCATTGCTCTTTATAGAATAAATATGCGCACTCCATACGAATCAAGTCCGGGACATATAGTCAAAATTTGGAACTCTACAGAGAAGCATCTGGGAGATACGGACGCTATTAAAATCGCCTCTGCTGTTTCCCAACATCAGAACTGGATTAGTATACAACTTGACTGGCATCAAATTGGACCTTTGGGTGCTGAAAAATTAATTAATGCAATAGAAAAAAAACATATTGAATGCTTTTGTTTAAGAGGTAATCCAATTGGTGACATAGGGGCCACTCATATTGCAGATACGCTAGCAACCTCTCTTTTTACGCTAAAGAGTCTATATCTGAATATCTGTAACATTGGCGATGCAGGCGCTATAGCGCTTGCCAAATCACTTAAAATAAATAAGACACTAAAAACACTAGATCTCCGAGGCAATAATATCGGCGATGAGGGTGCTATTGCGCTAGCAGAAGCACTAAGAGAAAACCAGAGTCTAGAAAAGATTTTTCTAGACGGAAATCATATTTCAGATAATGGTGCGATTGCGCTAGCAATAGCAATAAGAGAAAACCGCCGTTTAAAAGAAATTTTTCTGGACAGAAATCATATTTCAGATGATGGTGCTAAAGCCCTTGCAGAAGCAATAAAAGAGAATAAGGGTTTAGAGTGCATTTCTCTGGAAGAAAATAGAATCACTGAGCGTTCCGCGCAGGACTTTTTGAAGCTGGTTAAATCAAGAAGCCAACCCCCACGCGCTTATTGTTCTAGACAACTTTCTTTAGCACCTCCCACTAGAAATCGTTTTGATGATGAAGATGAAAAAAAAGAAGATTTAGCTCGTCCTACTCCTACTCCTACTCCTACTCCTACTCCTACTCCTACTCCTACTCCTACTCCTACTCCTACTCCTACTCCTACTCCTGCTCGTGCTCGTGCAGCAACTGCTCCGAAGCCAAACCATGTAGGAACATATGGGATTTGGAATAAAAAACCTCTCATTGGAGGCGTTATTTTAGCTGTTGATGTGATAGCAAATTTAACTGCATATTTTGTTGGAGGGGCTCTTTCAACATTTCTATTTAGCCCGCCAGGAGTCATTCTATCCGTATTTATTGCCTTAGTAGCGCTGAGTTGTCAAGTTGTTCGACAAAAAGGGCCTAAATCTCAATAAGACAGTTGTCTTTTTTCTTATGCGCTTTTTTGATAGCATCTGTAATCGCTTGTGCCATTTCACTGTCTTTAGGCAATATCACGAGTATTCGCTGCCAATAAGCAATCGCCTGTTGGTAGCATTGATGCGCTTTGGCATCTGCAGCTAACATGATGAGTGCATCAGGTTGATTAGCATCCCTTTTTAGCACTTTTTCTAAAATCATTCGACCATGATCGGTTATTTTACCTTGGCTTTGCCAAATCGTTTCAACATAAAAGATAGCTGTTTTAATGTTATTAGGTTCAAGGCGATAGGCCTGAAATAATGCGTCATGGGCTTTTGTCCAGTCATTATGTGAAGCATATAAACGCCCTAACAAGAACCAAGCCTTGGCATCATCGGGATGATGTGCTACTTGAGACTCCAAACGTTTGATAAGTTCTTTAACTTTTTCAGGTTGCTTTAATATTTTTTTTGCTTGCAAATATGCCTGTTGCTGAGACAAATGCTGATGCCAAAGAAACAAATCCGGATTCCACCAGAGTCCCAGGGACAATGTAAAAACAAGAATACCTGACAGCAGAGTAAAGTTTTTAAAGTTATCAGCCACTTTATAAAGAATGAATAATGCGACTAAAAGCATCCACAAAGTTAATGTCGCAAGACTATAAAATAGAGTCATATTATTTCTCAACCCTCACATGCCGATAAAATACAGCGATCCCTAAAATAATAAAAAGTACTGGTGCTAACCATAGAAACCAGGTCATTATTTTAAAAGGTGGTTTAAATAAAATAACATCTCCATAGCGGTCGGTTAAAAATGTACGAATTTCTGAATCACTTTCTCCTGCGCTTACTTTCTGATAAATCACTTGTTTCATATCCAGCGCCAAAGGCGCTTCTGATTCAGCTAAATTTTGATGATGACATACCATACAACGAAGTTCAGTAATTAAGTGGGTAAATTGTGCTTCTTGTGTTTTCGAAGAAAACGGATATTTAACTTCGGCATAACATGCTGTATAAATAAAAAATATAAAAATCGTCAAAATACATCTAGACATGCTTGTGACTCCATTGTTGAATTCTGGGTTCTATCTCACGGGCCAAAATCTCATGGGTTAACGGTCCTTGATGACGGTATTGAACGATACCGTGACCATCGACTAAAAACGTTTCAGGGGTAGCAACCACCCCTAAATTCAAACCAAACTGGCCTTGACTATCATCTAAAAAAGCAACAAAAGCATTACCCCACAATGATAACCATTGTCTAGCTTCTTCTGGATTATCCTTATAATCTACACCAATGATTGTCACATGATGTGTTTGACGCCAATCAAGCAATATAGGCATTTCAGTGGTGCAATTTTCACACCAACTTGCAAAAAAATGGATAAGCATCGGTTGACCTAACCAATGGGATAGATTATGAGATTGCAAGGTGTATACATCGACCACGTCTACCATGGGTATCACTTTGCCTAATTGAGCACTGGGCATCTCTTGCGGATGCAACTGCAGTCCTCGAAGTAAAAAACCACATACTACTAAAAATATCCCCATAGGAATCATTTTCTTTAACATGTTCTTTTCCCAAAATACAAGCGAATATAATTTGAAAATGCCAATCCACCACCCAAAGTCATCAATATCCCTCCTAACCAAATCCAACGAATCATCGGTTTATAATACAAACGCACCGACCAGTCTGTGTTGCCAATGGGGGAGCCTAAAGCAACATAAATATCACGCCATAAATTGTAGGAAATATCAGCATCGGTCATCACCATATTGCCGACATCATAAATCCGTTTTTGTGGATAAACATCGCTTTCAAAGCCTTCTTTTTTGATATGAAAATGGATTTCTGTGCCATGATAATTAGGACCTTTGAGTGGATACTCTTTATCAAACTGTACTTGATAGTGTTTGACCGTCACAACTTCTTTAGGTTGCATTTTGACATCTTGCTCCACACCAAAAGTACTGGTAATGGTTATACCTATGATACTCAAGGCAAACCCAATATGTGCACTCCACATTGCCCAATAAGATAGGCTTTTGGGAGAATGCCACCTTTGATATAAAGAAAAACATAGTGACACTATCACCCAAAACGACAAGGTCAATGCCAAAAGCACTTGCGGTTTAAGTGCATGAAATTCAAGAATTAACCAAATCATTGCGATCGCAAAAGCTATCAATAACTGTGAACCTGCTCTTTTTAAAACGGCCACATAATCATCTTTCAACCATTTCACTTGAATGACAAGTCCCATCATTAACAGTAATAGTAATACAATAGGAAATAAGGTTTCATTAAAATAAGGTGCGCCAACTGAGATTTTCCCTAAACCCAAACCATCGATAATCAAGGGGTATAATGTCCCTAACAAAACGACTAACATCATGACAAACAACAAAATATTATTCATCAAAATACCGCTTTCTCTTGAAAACCAATACAAGGGTTTATTGACAAACAAATGATGCGCGCGGCTGATATACATGACAAACGCCCATGTCATCATGGCCATTAAAAACACCAATATATACAAGCCTCGTTTTGGATCCACTGCGAATGCATGAACAGACGTTAGCACCCCTGAGCGTACTAAAAATGTGCCCATCAAACTTAAAGCAAATGCTGTGATCGCAAGCATAATAGTCCAAGCAATAAATGTCTTTTGTTTCTCACTGATAATCACAGCATGTAATAATGCCGTGCCTGCAAGCCATGGCATTACCGAGGCATTTTCAACCGGATCCCAAAACCAAAAACCACCCCACCCCAATTCGCGATAGGCCCACCAACTTCCCAAAGTAATCCCCAGAGTCAGACAACACCAAGACAGCATTGCCCACGGTTTTAGTAATCGCAAAGCTTGATTATCAATCTGACCTAGCCATAATGCTGACATCGCAAAAGCAAAAGGAATAGCGTAGCCTACATAACCCAAATACAACATCGGAGGATGCAATAAAAATCCAGGATCTTGTAGTAAAGGATTTAGGTCGCGACCAGAACCTGCTACTTCTGCGAATTGCAAGGTAAAAGGATTGGATGTAAAGACTACAAACGACACTAAACCTAATAAGATCACTGCCAATACTATCAGAACTCGCAATGCAAAATCTGGCTTCAGTGCAGACATTTGATAGGATAAAACCAATGTCCACATTGATAAAATACTCATCCATAAAAGAATAGAGCCTTCATGTCCCCCCCATACTGCACAGCATTTATAATACCAAGGCAATAATAGACTCGAATGTTGCAGAACATAGGAGACATTAAAATCATTGCTTAAAAAACAAATACTAAGACAGATGTAGGAAATTATAACGCTAATACAAGCAATGCGTATTAAACGAGTTGGAAGGACCGGATCTTTATTAGGCAATATCAGTACGCCTAATAAAAGTGCCATGGCGATTAATAACAGTAGTAAACCCCATTGTGAACAAATTATCATGTCTGCTTGACCACCCTATTGATACTATCACGAACTTCTTTAGGCATATAATTCTCATCATGCTTGGCTAACACTTCTTGCGCCTCGAATTGATTTTGTGCCGATAGATAACCTTTGACCACAACACCTTGACCATCACGAAACAAGTCAGGCAACACCCCTTGATAACGAACCTTAATCTGATGCTGATAATCGGTCAGTATAAATCTGACATCCAGATGTTTTTTAGATTGGCTGATACTGCCTTTTACCACCATTCCGCCTATCCGGATTGGACGGTTCAAAGGTGCTTCATGTTTGAAAATTTGCAGGGGCGTGAAATAAAGACTGATGTTTTGCCGTAATGCATAACTCACTAATGCAACAATCAAGATGACTGCTATGGAAATCAAAAGCAAAACCGTCATTTTTGTTTTTTGTTTTTTATTCATGTGGCTGTTGTAACCATTTTTTTAAAAATAATTGTATATGATGTTGACTACTTTTAACTCGGTAAAAAAGCCATAGAAAACTGACGGCTGCAGTGAGGTAGGACCCACCGACGTAGAGCGCATATTTGGAATGAATCAGTTCAGATAGATAGCACATCATTTAAACTCCAAGGTTTTTACCCATTGTTGCCTATACTCTCGTTTTAACAAAGCAACCTGTGTAAGCGAAAGTATCGCCCATCAAGCAAAACAGAGCATCCCAAATAAAGAGCATAATAATGGATACAACATGCTCGCATGAATTTTTGGTTTAGCCATGACCAATAAACTACTGCCTTGATGAAGTGTATTCCACCATTGTACTGAATAATGAATAATAGGGAGATCTAACAGTCCTATCCAACAAATAATTGCCACTATTTTATCCGATGCTGGATTTTCTCCAAGGGTATTGTCTAAGGACAATAAACCCGCATAGATAAATAACAAGATGAGCTCTCCTGTCAAACGAGCATCCCATACCCACCAGGCTCCCCAAGTTGGCTTGCCCCATAGACTACCAGTCACCAATGCTAATAGCGTCATGATCAGTCCTACTAAAGCAGCAGATTTCAGTAATAACCCAGCGATTTTAATACGCCATACCAAAGTTACTAAGGCACATGTTGCCATAAAGGCATAAATAGAAAGCGATAAAAACGCAGCCGGAACATGGATATACATAATGCGCACGGAGTCGCCTTGCTGGTAATCTGAAGGCGAATAGCATAGGCCCCAAACCCATCCGAATAACAAGGCTAAAATAGCCATCATGCCAAAACCTTTACTCAGGATTTTAGAGTAATGGTAAAAAGTTTTGGGAGCACCCCATGCATACAAAAAATTTAACATATTGAGACCTCAAAAGTTGTCATTATTTTATCATTTTTTAGACAAAAGAAAATAAAAATCATCATGACACCCCTTGTTGCAAACAAGTTTTTAATATTGAAGCTGTAGCAAAAGGTAAACTCAATAACATGGTCAGCGATAATGCGAGTAAAAAGGCCAAAAAACCAGCAATTGATAATCCTTGCATAGCTGCAGCAATACAACTACTTCCCAGCATAATGACAGGAAGAATCAGCGGCAATAAGATTAAAATCATCACCAAGGAACGACTTTGTCCATAAGAGCCAAATGCACTTACCAAACCACACATCGCAACCAATGCTGGCATGCCGGCGATGAGACTCACAGTTAACGCCTGCCACTCCCCAAAGGACAATTGAAACATCAGCGCTATAAATGGCGACATCAGAAGCATCGCTGTTAAATGTAACATGCCATGCATGAATAACTTTATCCCAACATACACCGTTAAGGGCAATTTTTGTACCAACCATTGTTCTAAACAACCCTGCTCAATATCTTGCTGATAAAACCGCTCTGCCGATAAAAACACTGCTAGTGTAGCAGACATCCATACCACGCCAGGACAAATAGTGCGCAATATTGCAGGATCGTAAGGGATTGCCAATGGGAAAAAGGCAACAAACATCAGAAAGAACAACAAGGATTGCACCAAAGATTGTTTTTGTCTTTTTATAATCAAATATTCACATTGAATTTGGCGCATCCACCAAGATGTTATGATCATATTTGCCATTCATACGCTCCCAGAGCACGAAAGTCACGTTGATGGGCGGTAAAAACAACCATCCCGCCCTGAGATTGATGGCGAATTATCAAATCCCAAAGCCATTCTTCACTTTTATGGTCGAGGTTGGCAAAAGGTTCATCTAACAACCATAACTCAGCGTTTTTAGCTAACAGTCCTAACATAGCTACTTTATGTTGCTGACCTAACGACAACTCTCGACATAAGCGATGTTGGTGAGACAAAAGATTGGCTTGTTTTAGATGCTCCCCCCAATCGATACTGACATGAGCCCCCAATCCAAACATTAAATTTTCTAACACCGAGAGCTGTTGGTGTAACCCTAACTGATGACCAACATAGGCACAACCTCCTGAGGTTTCTATGCTACCCGCAGAGGGTTTCAAAATACCGGCAATGAGTTTGAGTAAAGTGCTTTTTCCACTGCCATTACTGCCACGCAAATGACAAATTACTCCACTGTCTAATTGAGATGACCACGCATGAATCACGGGGACGTCTTGATAACAAAAATCTAGATTTTTAATATTTATCATCAATATGAAACATCGTCTTTAATTAAGCCCCATCTTATCTGAATTTAGCACAAAATGCATATCGATATTCATGAAACAAAACGCAACGGATCAAATACTTGTCATTTAGTATAAAAACACTATAATAAAAGTGTCATTAAAGATTTTGGATGAGATTATGGCTGACTCAAAAATTGAAATTAGTAAATCTGCCCCCAAAGGCAATTTTACACTTAAGCTCGATAATACAAAAAAAATTAAGTTTTATGGTACTGAATTATCTGAATTTGAATACTTTAGAAGACTTGGCAGCCTCCCTGATAACAATATTGCAGTCAACAAATTGATAAATGTATTTGGCAGTCGTCTATTAGATTTGGAATGGGATTTACAAAACGATGCTGTACCCACACACAGAATAAAGAACCATCAACTAGAAAGTTTATGTAATGCACTTACCATCGATATACTCTGTGAAATTGCCCCACTTGAGCAAGAACGATTCAAGCACCCTACCTCTTTCAAAATAGATGAAATATTTAAACGCTATAGTGCACTGTTGGATTCTCATCCAATTAATCCAACTACCGTTTCACTGAAAGAAAACCTTGAAACACAAAAAAATAGGCTCATGCAACGATTACCTAAATACGATGCTACGAAAGATACAATTAGTAATACTGAATTGCGAGCGATTTACCAACAGATTTTATATGATTTTAAAGACAATCAAGATTTAGTTTCCGTATCACAAAATACATTCGCCAATACCAGTGTTTCCGAAGCTTTTAATGATGCGAGTACGCGTGAACTTGAAGCCCATGTTTTTAGTCAAGATTGTCCGGAAAACGCTCAAATATACCGAATTCAAAATAAAGAAAAAATATCACTTTCCACACAATTG
>JAKFUY010000087.1 GCA_021732495.1 Legionellales bacterium
GCTACCTTTTTGTTGCATCTCTGCAACTAACAGTGCAGCCTCATCAGAGCTATTGTAATAGACAATGGCAATATCATCCCCAGCTGCAGCCAAACGACAGGCGATAGCTCGACCAATACCCCTGGCACCACCCGTAATCAAGGCCACTTTATTTTTAAACATCTCTTGCATTTAATCAAACTCCAATCCCAAAGGGGAATAAACTATCTTGCATCTATAAATCTGTCAACTCTTAAGAACAAAGGCGCTCACTTTTTAATTTAATGATCTCGTTATGAGACCAAACCGTTAATCGAGTTATTATATCAAATGGCTTTATCAATTCGTCCCTTCAACCATGAAGCGCAAGAGTGGTTATAAAAAGGTAAAGTGACCTAATTTTTATCTCGTTTACTTGTCAATTAAGGCGTTCACTTTTTAATTTAATTATCTCGTTATGAGATAAGCCCGTAAATCGAGAAATTTTATCGAATGGCTCGTTCTCTTTGAGCATATTAATTGCTATTTCAACTTTACCCTCAGTTTTACCTTCTATGATACCTTCAATTTTACCGTCAGCTTTTCCTTGATCGTATTTATCCATAATCAGTGTTTTTTCGCGACTCACCTGGTCCCAATAACTCTCATAAAGATTCAGTTCTCCTGGCGTATACGCAGCCTCTTCGGCAAGCTCTAAAGCCTGTACGATTTCTGGAACAGCCAAAAGATCTTTGGAAACCGTCGTGGTTTTCTCATTAATCTCACGTAAAAATCGCAACCATAATAAGCGCAGTTTTTTCTCCTGCTCTGAGCGAATAGGGAATTTTGGGAGTTCAATAAAAATTAACTGCAAGTGCTCAATGATATCGGCACGTTTATCATCATATTGCTTTATCAATTGATAATGGTGATACCACTGGGGTGTTGTTTTTTCATAAATCTCTGCCACCAAGCCTAGTCCATAAACGGGTTGCAAAAATTTATACTCATCACCTTTAATGAGTTGTTTTACAAACGCTTGACTGGTTCCAAATAATAATCGCTGCTTAAAATGGTCTGTCCAGTTCATCTGCATCTCGACAATAAAGACGCGTCCTTGGGCATCAGTGCATTTGACATCGGCAATGGTACGCTTAAATTCAGGTATAACCGGGACTTGCTCATTTTGAAGGTAAGTCAACGATACAATCGGGCTATTCGTTGGTAAGGGAAGCAATGCGTTTAAAAAACTAATTAAAATATGTGGATGCTCGCCAAATATTTTTTTAAATACTACATCTGCTTTCGGATCAAGGTAGCGTGACATGATTTTTATCTCGTTTGGTTAAGGACTCAGCTGCTTTTGTACTCATTTCTCCAATGCGCTTATTGTACTATAAAAACCTCATTTCTCAAATGATGGGCTTATGCCAAGCTTAAATTAATTGAAGGTCATATGCATCCTTGATATAGCCCTTCACTGTCACATGGTGTACAATCTTTCACTATCACTTTTGTGTCTAAATATGATTTAAAATTAATGATGCCTCAATCTTGGTTTCCACTGACTTTACCCATTGCTGCAATTTTTGCATTTCGTATGCTTGGGCTTTTTATGCTCATTCCTATTTTTAGCATCTATGGCATGCAACTTGAGCACGCGACCCCTATCTTAATTGGTGTTGCATTAGGTGCCTATGGCTTTAGTCAAGGGATGATGCAAATGCCCTTTGGTATATTGTCTGATTATTATGGTCGCAAACCCATCTTAATCGTAGGGCTTATCCTTTTTGCATTGGGGAGTATCTGGGGGGCTTGTACAGACTCTATTTATGGCATGATTGGTGCACGCACTCTGCAAGGGTTTGGAGCCATTGGTAGTGTTTTAATTGCCCTTCTCGCTGACTTGGTCAAGGATGAAGATCGCCCCAAGTCCATGGCCATTATTGGGATGTGCATAGGCTTGTCTTTTGCCATTGCCATGATTGTCAGTCCTTTTATTGCTAATCATTATGGTCTAACAGGTATATTTCAATTGACGGTGGCACTTGCCGTATGTGGAATCGTCATTCTCATATTTGCGATACCCACGCCTATTCATCAAAAACCGTCCTCTTTTAATAAGCGTATGCTTAAAGAAAGTTTTTTACCGCATCATTTATTCCGATGCCATGTCGGCATTTGGGGGCAACACTTCATTTTAACTTCCTCATTTTTTGCCATCCCGCTGATATTAAAAAAAACCGATATTGCCCTACCTTCTTTTTATCTCAGTTTAATGCTGGGCGCATTTATTATCATGATGCCAGTCCTTGCCTGGTCAGAAAGAAATAAAAAACGAGAAAAACTATTTATGACAACCGTGTGGTTATTGATCGTAGGCCAAATGTTACTTGCCATTATCCCACATCAAATTCACGTGTTATGGATAGCTCTTTTCATTTACTTTGTAGGCTTTAATATCCTTGAAGCGTTATTCCCAAGCATGATTTCCAAAGAAGCCCTTCCTCAACTAAAAGGTACAGCAACAGGTATTTATTCTACAGCACAATTTCTAGGAATATTCTGTGGTGGGGTCGCATCCGGCTTTATTTATAAAGCCTATGGGGTACAAGGTATTTTTATCATCAATACCCTATTAGGACTTGCTTACGCGGTATTTCTTGTGCGCGCAAGCAAGCAAGTCGTATTACTCGATCGTTCTTAGATGTGGGAATAAGATCACATCACGAATCGCTGGCATATTGGTCAGTAACATCACCAAACGGTCGATACCAATGCCCTCACCTGCGGTGGGTGGCAATCCGTACTCCAAAGCTTCAATGTAATCAGAATCATAGTGCATGGCTTCTAAGTCACCGGCATCCTTAGCGGCCACTTGACGTTTAAACCGTTCCGCTTGATCATGGGGATCGTTAAGCTCTGAAAACCCATTGGCAAGTTCACGACCGGCAATAAAGAGTTCAAATCTATCGGTCATGTTCGGATCTGTCATACTGGCTCTAGCCAATGGAGAGACTTCAGTTGGATATCCTGTAATGAAGGTAGGCTGAATCAGTAGGTGTTCTACTTTTTCTTCAAACAGCATCATCTGTAATTTACCTAAGCCATCTTCAGAAGTAATTGCAATACCTAGTTTTTCAACAATATTTTTACAACTATTGAAATCGGTTAACTGTGCCTCAGTCCATTGTGTCTGATATTTCAACAAGGCTTCTAACATCGTTAAGCGTTGGAAAGACTGACTAAAGTCAATTTCAGTACCTTGATAATCAAATGCAGGACTTCCCAATACTTCTATCGTTACTGTTTTTAATAATTGCTCTGTAAAATCCATTAACTCGTTATAATCAGCATACGCTTGATAAAACTCCATCATAGTAAACTCAGGATTATGACGGGTTGATAAGCCTTCATTGCGAAAATTTCGATTGATCTCATAAACCCTTTCAAATCCACCTACAACCAAACGTTTCAAGAAAAGCTCTGGGGCAATTCTTAAAAACATCGGCATATCTAAAGCATTATGATGGGTTGCAAAAGGTCTGGCTGATGCCCCACCTGGAATGGCATGCAACATCGGGGTTTCCACTTCTAAAAAGGCGTGCTGATTCATAAAATTTCGGATTGCCAGCAGTAATTGGGTACGAACTAGAAATACCTTTCTGCTACCCTCGTTTGCAATTAAATCCACATAACGCTTACGATAGCGCATTTCTTGATCCGCCAAGCCATGGAATTTATCCGGTAAGGGGCGCAAGGATTTGGTTAAAAGTTCGACCTGCTCGGCATGGAGTGTCATCTCCCCTGTTTGCGTGATAAAAAGATAGCCTTTAACACCGATAATATCGCCTAGATCCCAATGTTTAAACGATTCATAAGCATCTGGCAAATCACTGGCTTTTATGTATACCTGTATCCGTCCTGTGACGTCTTGTAAATGAAAGAAACTCGCCTTACCCATCACCCGTCTTAGCATCATACGGCCAGCGATACTCACCTGTACTTTTTTTAATGCCAAACTTTCCTTATCCATTGAGCCATATTGCGCGAATAGATCAGCGGCTAGTGCATCCCGGCGAAAATGGTTAGGAAAATCAAAACCTTGTTCTCGCAATTGTGCAAGTTTTTGCTGACGAATTTGAATAACCACACTTTCGTCTTCATAATTGTTTTCTGTCATCTCGTTACACTCCTGCTTTTAAACTGGCGGCGATGAAGTCATCTAAATCGCCATCTAATACCGCTTGGGTGTTGCCTGTTTCCACCCCGGTTCGTAAATCTTTAATTCGAGCCTGATCTAAGACATAGGAACGAATTTGCGAGCCCCAACCAATATCTGACTTGGTGGCCTCTAATGCTTCTGCATGTGCCATTTTTTCGTTCATAGCCTTTTCATATAAACGTGCGCGCAATTGTTTCATCGCTTGATCTTTATTTTTATGCTGGCTTCTGTCGTTTTGACACTGTGTGACAATACCTGTAGGTATATGGGTGATACGTACTGCTGAATCGGTACGATTGACGTGCTGCCCACCAGCACCAGATGCACGATAGGTGTCAATTCTTAAATCGGCGGGATTGATTTCAATGACAATCTTGTCATCAATTTCTGGGGATACAAATACGGCGGCAAACGACGTATGCCGACGATTACCCGAATCAAAGGGAGATTTTCGAACCAAGCGATGTACGCCCGTTTCTGTACGCAACCAACCATAGGCAAAATCACCGGTCACATGAACAGTCGCACCTTTAATGCCGGCCACATCACCAGCTGAACAAGAGATTAATTCGGTTTGAAAGCCGTGATGCTCACACCAACGCAAATACATTCTTAAAAGCATCTCAGCCCAGTCTTGCGCCTCAGTTCCCCCTGAGCCGGATTGGATATCTAAATAAGCACTGGCATGATCCATTTCGCCATTAAACATGCGACGAAACTCCAGATCGGCTACCTTTTTCTCAATCAAGCTTAAATCGTTTAAGATATCACTGATAAGACTGTCATCGGGTTCGCTGCGTATCATCTCAAATAGCTCTAAAGCGTCTTTGAGTTGCTGTTGCATCTCTTTAATATTGATGACAATGGATTCTAAATTGGCTTTTTCACGACCCAAGGCTTGCGCTTTTTCAGGATTATCCCACAAGGAGGGTGCTTCTAATTCACGCAATACTTCTTGCAAGCGTTCTTCTTTCAGCTCCCCGTCAAAGATACCCCCAAAGTCCAGTTAAACGCTCACCCAAATCGTTTACTTGCACTAAAATTTGATTTGTTTCTAACATAAAACAGCAACCTCAGTTATGATCTTTTAAAATAAGCATTATTTTAACAAATTTTTTAAAACATGGGGAAAATATTATTCGCTTTACTCAAGTTCTAAGGTATCTTCTAATCGAGCTCGAATTCGATGGGTCGCTTGACTTAGCAATTGCGATATACGCGATTCGCTAACGCCCAATAAATCACCAATTTCTTTCAATTGCAGCTCATGCTCATAATACAAAGACAAGGCCATTTGCTCATTTTTAGGCAGCAAATGAATGAGTTGTGCCAAATAACGATGAAAATCTTCTGCCATAACATCGGTTTGCGGTTCGCTTAAGTGCTCAGGTGTGGTGGTGTTGAGATGATCATCATCCATACCCACATCTTCAAAACCATACAAATGTGCAGCTTGTGATTCATTAAGCATTTGATAATAGTCATCTAAAGAAACACCCAACTCTTCAGCAACTTCATGATCTTTGGCATCGTGACCCAAACGATTTTCTACCGTTTTAACAGCCGCAGATATTTGACGTGATAATTTGTATACTGAGCGAGGAACCCAGTCTTGGCGCCTAATTTCATCTAGGATACTGCCTTTGATCCGAATGGATGCATAGGTTGCAAATGAAGCACCTTTGTCACCTTGATAATGTTTAGCCGCTTCAATTAAGCCTATCATTCCTGCTTGAATCAAATCATCCAATTGCACTACAGGGGGAAGTCGACAGCTGAAATGTCGCGCCAGATGTTTGACCATCGGAATATGGTTTTCAATCAATGTCTCCACAATGGGATCTAATTTCATGTTTCACAACTCCAAAGGGAGATGAACAGTGATGCCATCTCTTGCTGCACGATACGCTGCAATCAATAGCTCCAAAGAGGCTAAACCCTCTTGACCATCGACCAAGGGCTCTTCTTTACCCTGGAAGGTTTTAATGACATTGTCATAATACAAAGGATGTCCAAAGCCATACACTGACTCGGTTTGATAACTAAGCTCCTTGATTTTAGCATCTTCGGGTCGCATTTCGGAAAACTGCCACTCTTTTACTTCATTTAAAGCCACCCCCCCCACTCTGACCAAGCCTTTCTCACCAATAATAGTAATTGAGCCCTCAAAGTTATCAGGATAGGTAAGCATAGTCACAGCAACTGATCCCAGCGCACCATTGCGCCAACGAAAATTTAATACACCACTATCTTCTGCTTCGATATGTCGAGCCAAGGTTGCCATCATCCCTTGCACCGATTCAACAGGACCGATAAGCCAATGGGCCATATCGATGTAATGGCTTGCCTGGTTCATAAAAGCACCACCATCAATGCCTTTCATGCGCCAGGCATCGTTATCATAGTAATCTTGCGGCCTAGACCAAAAGATATTAATCGCCACCATATAAATGCGACCAAATCGTCCGGAAACAATTGCCTGTTTTAATTGCTGCATGGTGGGATTAAGACGATTTTGTTTGACCACAAACAATCGAACGTGGGCTTGAGTACATGCTTTAACCATCTCCAAGCCATCTTGCCAATGGGTGGCCATGGGCTTTTCCGTCAGAACATGACAACCCGCTTTGGCTACTTCAATGGTTTGCATGGGATGAAGTCCACTTGGGGTACAGATACTTACCAAATCCGCATCACAGTGCTCAAGCATCTCAGTGAGTGTCGTATAGGCGTTAACATGATATTGCTGCGAAATTTCTGCTAAAATAGGCTCTCTAGAATCAGATACGCCAACAAGTTGTAAGTCCTGATGTTGAGCGATGGCATCCAGGTGGTATTTAGAGATTCGGCCTAAACCAAGGACCGCTACTTTAATTTTTCTATCTTTAATCCACCATGGCATACCGAACTCACAAAGCAATGACAATCAATTATCATTGAACACCCCATGGTGTTTGTCAACACCATGGAATTTATGCGTCTATATTTGCGTTTTCAAGATTTGAAATTTCTTCCAGTAATGCACTACAGATAAAACGCTGGTCGTCTATGCTTAAGTAAGGATGCATGGGAAGGCTCATAACACGACTGGCAGCATGTTCTGTTTTGGGGAAGCTTTGGGGTTTTGCATACAAGCTTTTGAAAATCGGTTGTTGATGCAATCCCAATGGATAATGTACCGCCGTTGGAATTCCTCGTTTTTGCAATGCTGCTTGTAGAGCATCTCGGTTGTCAACTTCAATGGTATATTGGGCATAGACACACAGATTTTCAGCAGATACCTGAGGTTTTCTAATGCTTTTGGGTAGTAAAGCTGCATAGCGTTTTGCTACATCAAGCCTTGCTGCAATTTCTTCTTCAAAAATGGCTATTTTTTCAATCAAAATAGCCGCCTGTATGGTATCGCAACGTCCATTGATACCTAAGCTGGTGTGATAGTAACGCTTCGATTGTCCGTGAAGACGAATTTCTGTCATGCGTCTGGCAAGCTCGGCATCATTGGTAAAACAAGCCCCCGCATCCCCATAACAACCCAAGGGTTTAGAAGGGAAAAAACTGGTACATCCAATCGTTGTAACCCCACATGAACGTCGTCCTTTATACTCAGCACCAAAACTTTGCGCGCCATCTTCAATCACTGGCAAATGATATTTGGCAGCGATCGCATTAATTGCATCAAAGTCAGCACATTCACCGTATAAACTGACCGGCATAATAGCCTTGGTTTTAGAGGTAATTGCCGCTTCAATTTTGCTTGCATCAATATTATAGGTCCGTTCATCGATATCGACAAAAACCGGTGTTGCGCCCAACAAGGCAATCACTTCTGCCGTTGCAAAAAAACTAAATGGTGTGGTAATGACTTCATCGCCATGACCAATCCCTAATGCCATCAATGCAATTAATAAAGCATCCGTTCCACTTGCCACTGCCAATGCATGTTCGACACCAATAAATGTTGCTAATAAGCTTTCAAATTCTTCAACTTCAGGACCCATAATATATAAACCATGATCTAAAATCGCTTTGATTCGTGCCATGACTTTCTGTTCAATCCGTTGACCTTGAGTCTTTAAATCAATAAACTGCATTTTATATTCCCATTGAGAAGATGAAAAAAAATATGGACATATCATACCATGATTTTTAATAATTATGGATTATTTTGTGGGAAGGGCATGAAAATGAGTATTTGCATGATAATATCAAATCCTATGTAACTTAAAGTTTTTAACAGGCTTTACAATGAAATTTACTATCGTGACCCCATCTTATAATCAAGGTCAATTTATTGAAAGAACTATCCTCAGTGTGCTGAATCAAAAAGATATTGATTTAGAATATTTGGTTTTTGATGGTGGAAGCACTGATAACACAGTAAGTATTTTAGAGCAATATTTAGATAAGCTGGATTGGGTATCCGAAAAAGATAATGGGCAAGCTCATGCTGTCAATAAAGGCATTCAAGTTGCTTCAGGTGATATAATAGGATGGTTAAATTCTGATGATATTTATTACCCTGATGCCTTAAAAAAAGTCAAAGAGGCTTTTGATTTAAACCCCAACATCGATATTTTATATGGCCAAGCAAATCATATAGATGTCAATTGTCATGTTATAGAGCAATACCCCACACAGTCTTGGGATTATAATCAACTAAAGAATTTCTGCTTTATTTGCCAACCTGCGGTATTTTTTAGAAAAAAAGTTTTCATCCAGCACGGTCTTCTCAATGAAGATTTAAATTTTTGTATGGACTATGAATATTGGCTAAGATTAGCAAAAAACAACACACCTTTTTGGTATGTTCAGGACATTCTTGCTGGCTCTAGACTGTATGCAACCAATAAAACTTTAGGATCAGCAGAAAAAGTACATTATGAAATTAATCAAATGTTAAAGTCCATCTATCATCAAGTGCCGATCAGATGGTTGAGAAATTACTCTGTCGTCAAGATAAGGCATATTAATAGACATAAACAGCCATTAAAGTTTAGCTTTTTCCTTTTATTCAATATCTTAAAGGCCAATATCCACTGGAATCACCGATGGTCAAAGGACATGTTTTTAGATATTATTCAATTGATTAAAAGTAGATAAAATTTGCAATAACGCCTAAACCTTCTTATGAAAATAGTTTTTCAATTGTTTTTAAGGAATTTTCATGCCCAAACTTATTATACAAATAATAACGAGGAGGAACATAAATATCATTTATGTCTTTAGGAACATCGCTAAAAGCATTCGTATACTCTGTTCTTACAAAAAATGCATTACAACCTGTATGTGAGTTACAACAGACTAACTTATACCCATGCTTTTCAAATAAATCGACAAAACTTGACAAGGATGCGCCGTAATAATCATCACCTTGCCAAATATGCGTCGGATTGTAATCAATTTTCCATTTAACTGGGGGCGGAAACTTTGCATTGTATTCGACGATAAATAATTTTGGGTAAAAGCACATTGTTAAGAGCTTTTCTACCAGGTAGATATCATTGCCATCCAAATCTATAGATATAACATCAGGGCTATTTTTTTCCCCAATATTTTTCATTCCTTCATTAGATAAACCTACAATATTATCCTGTGTTATCCAGTCTTTAATGTATGAAAAATCTGGGTTGACGGTTTTAACTTCAAAGGCTAAGTCTTCACCGCCAATCCAAAATCCTTTCCAGCCCAGAGCCTTAAGTATTAATGTATTATTTTCTGTTCCATTTCCTACGCCATATTCAGCAAAAAAACCTTTATCTATACATTTAAGCCGTTTAAGGATTTCTAAAGTGATGCCATCTTCATCAGTCTGAGAAAAGCATTTTTGGCCAAATTTATTTAATGGGTTGCTATGCAAATATTGTAATTGGTAGGTATGGAATGCTAGAGTTAAATCTCGTATTTCAACCACCTGAGATAAATGACATGATTGTATATGGTTTACCTGAGATAGGCTTAATGCAATCGAATCACGAATTTCAACCACCTGAGAAAAGTATGATGCAATCAAATCGCGAATTTCTATTGTATGGGATGACTGATTTCTCATTGCTTGAAAAAGGGAAACCAATTTTCTCTGCATAAAGGATCTGACACTCAGTATTTTTGAAGAAATTTTTTTAATCACTTTCAACTGGCAATACTCCTTAAGTTATTTATATAGCTGATTTGTGGGTGAAAAACTTATTTAATTGCACCTAAGCTCGATCCTGCCTTAAGTAATATTTTCTAGAGGTAAGGCGTCTATTAACTACTAAACTATCAATAACAAATCAGTATGCGGATGATGTTCTTTTGTAGTATTTAATAACATTTGGTCATAGTTAGTTAACAGATCTTCACTAGAAACTCTCTCAAAACCTCCATCGGATAAATTATTCATGTCATATATTGCACTGCATGACTGTAAAAAATCAAAGTAATCACTTTTCCCACCTGAACGTTCTAAACCATAGGGCCAAAACTCCGTAACAATAGATAAGGGACCTTGCTTACTTCTAATAAAATCCCGACCACTTTTGAAAATGTGACCTTCGTGACCTTGCGTATCCATCCAAATTAATGAGTTGCTCCAATCAAGACTCTTTTCCTTGGCAAATAAATCTAATGAAACAGAGCAAATAGATAACTTTTTTCGAGAAAGCTCTTCACCAAATGATACTGTCGGCACAATCTTTGGAGCTACTCGATGATCCCCAAAATTAGTATCTGATAGCTCCATTTCAAGGATACCAGATGTGCTTGATAGTGCAAATGGATAAATATCAGCCATGTGCATCACATTATTAAGGGCTAAATTCTTCTTAAGGAGATACAAATTATCTTCAACTGGCTCAAATGCCATCACTCTCTTAAAATGTCCACATTTGAGCGCGTAAATAGAATGAGTTCCTATATTAGCTCCGATATCAACGAAATGATCTGGTACAAATTTATATTTATTATTTAAAAAAACCATGACCTCAGATATTTTTTCTTCTTGAAAAGAACCATTGATCATTAAATTTCTACCTATTACCTTATCGTTTTCATAAACCCACATGTTACCATAACTGGTTTTTGCCAGCTGTGTTGACTTTTCAGGTATTAACGAGCTCACTTTAAATATTTTTTGAAAGAATTTGGGTATTTTATTCATTATATTCATCTAGCAATACTCCTTAAGTTGTTAATAGATTAGTACCCTAAGGGGTTAAGCGAAATCAGATTCTTTAAGTTTCTCTAGAAAGTGGGAATATGCAATTCTCAATCCATCTTCAAGTTTAATAGTGGGGTTCCAACCCAATTCAGATATTCTATCAATATTTAATAGTTTCTGTGGTGGCCCATCCAATTGATTCACATCAAATCTTAACTCACCTGTGAAACCTACAACTTTTGCAATGATCGTGGCCAATTCTCGGATACTTAAATCATCCCCCATTCCTACATTATAAACATCATGCTTTGGTTTGGATTGAGTCTCCATTAAAGTAATACAAGCATTTGAGAGGTCATCTACATATAAAAACTCGCGTCGCGGACTTCCAGTTCCCCATAAAGAAATAGAAGGCATATGATTGACTTTTGCTTCATGACATTTTCGAATTAATGCAGGTATCACATGCGAATTATTAGAGTGATAATTATCATTTTGACCATATAAATTTGTTGGCATGACACAAACATACTCAGTGCCATACTGTCGATTATAACTTTCACACATCTTTAAACCAGCAATTTTAGCTAGTGCATAAGGCTCATTAGTAGGTTCTAAGGGACTAGAGAGCAAATACTCCTCTAGGATAGGCTGAGGACACTGTCTAGGGTATATGCAGCTGGAACCCAAGAAAAGCAATCGATTGACACCCAATTGCCATGCAGCATGAATTAAGTTGGTTGCAATAACCAAGTTTTGATAAATAAACTCTGCTCTGAATGTATTGTTTGCATATATACCACCCACCTTCGCGGCTGCAATAAATATATAATCGGGACGATGTTGTTGTAAAAACAGAAATACATCTTTTTGATTAGTTAAATCCAATTCGCTTCTAGAGGCTAATAGTATATTTTGATAACTATTATGCTTGAGGGTTCGAACGAGAGAGGAACCTACCATGCCATTATGGCCTGCAACAAATATCTTTGAATTTTTCACACACAAATCCTTTTAAAACAAATTATACATGACCATTTGGTATTAATTACTGAAATCAATATTTTTAGAAAGATAATTTCTCGTTTGCATGGAAAGCCAATTAATTCGAAACAAAATTACTAAATTTTATTGCATCAGAAAACATTTATTATAACTCGATTTCTTCAGGTAGCACTATACTGTACTACAAATGAATTTCATCGCTGTACAAATTTTTCCTATAAACCCTCAAGAATTTGCATGTCTTCAATTACCAAATCGAGAATATGTCATGCGGATTTCAAAAATCTTTTGAAATAATCTTGATGAATGGTCATATAGATGGAATATTTTTATTTATAGTTTTGTAAAAAATATTCTGTGAACCCATAAGATAAATTAGTCGCCAGATTATAATCTACTGCTTCCAAAATTACCATATCACTATTTTTAATATCGCTCATCAAGAGTTTTTGTAAATCGTCAGTTTGTTTTGAATTAAACTCTTGGATTAAATGAGGGTCTTCTGTTTCAATATGGCGGGTTTTAAAATAATCTGACATGATTATCTGAGAATACACTTTAGAAGTTTTGAGTGAATACTTAATCTGTTCAGAAAAACTATCCCCAATGTAAACAATTTTTAATGGCTTGAAATTTTTAGCTTTCATATAAACCTGGTTAGGAAATATACTTGCATGAAGGAAATTAAGAGGGTTCAGAAGATTTAATAGAACCAATCCATCATTATCAACATGATATAATTGCGTCAAAATATCAAATTGTTTGCAAAATAAATCTGGAAGATTGAATCCTGAATTTCTGCCTTTTTCAAAAATTGCTTTGGCAACCAAAAAACCTGAATAAAAATTCCAATGCAAGCCTCCAAATGAAAACATCTCTCTGTGATGTTTGATTTCATCTTGTTTTAATAACGCTCTTGTATCGATATAATTTACCCCTGCTTTTTTCAAGGCTTGTATAAAGGATTTGTAACTTGCTTCATCATATACATCAAGAAATTTTGGTTGAAAAGACTTAGGGTAAATATATGCTTTACTTGATGCTTCAACAAAAACAAAAAACTTTCCTTCATGAGCTAAAATAGCACTTACCCTGGCAATTCTTTTAGCCTCCTGCAAATATTTAACTCTCATCTCATTAGAATGTCTTGCCTCATAATTCCACGCATCAACCGCCAGATTTGATACTAAACCCCGCTGAGAGTCATAAAAAATATTCAAAAAAGGATTATGCATCTCGTGAAATAATTTAAAATGGACCGAATTAATAGATCTGATAATTACTGCTCTAAATCCGACATGATTATTAAAAAATTTTTCAAACCAACTTTGAAAGGATTTATTTCCAATATTTTTTAATACCAGAGTTGGTTTTTCTGGTATCGGATCAACATAACCATCTAAATTCAGCTCCTTGAAAGATTTGAAAACCATTTGGTAGGAAAGCTGAGAATACAGACAAAAAGTAGAGCATAAATATTGTTTTTTTTTAATCGAAATTTTTTGAACATTTTTAGAACCTAAAATATAAAAATGGGGAATAACTTGTACTCAATATATATGCGCCTGTAATCAAAAGTAGTGCACAAGATATTAAAAACCGAGCATTGCTTATTAGTAAATTTTCATTATAGCCTTCAACATGACTATTCCAAAAAATAAAATTCTTCATAGGAATAAAAGAAATACAAAAACCTATCATCAAAACAATAATTGTTTGATTGAAAAATACGCTCCCAAGCGAAAACGGATACGATTTTAAGTAATATCCAAATGAGTACATTTTTTTAATAAATTCTATCGCAAAGGCTAAATTGGGGGAACGAAAAAATATCCAGCCATTCATTACGATAAAAAAAGTAATAACCTGACTAAATACTTTGGGTATATTTATTTTTTGCTGAACCCAGTAGAATAGTTGCGTTTTTTCAATAGTCAAAAAAAATCCATGGTATGCGCCCCAGATAATAAATGTCCAATTTGCCCCATGCCAAACTCCAGAGAGCAAAAAAACAATCCATAAATTAAGAAAATTTCTAAAAGATCCTCGTCGATTCCCACCTAAAGGTATATATAGATATTCACGCATCCAACTGGTTAGACTAATATGCCATCTTTTCCAAAAGTCATTGATGCTTTTTGCGCAATATGGATAATTAAAATTTTCAGGAAAATTAAAACCCATAACTTTTGCCAGGCCAATGGCCATATCTGAATAAGCTGAAAAATCTAAATAAATTTGTAAGCTATAACAAAAAATTGATAGCCAACAAACAGAAGAAGGCAGGAAATGAACATCAATTGAAAAAACATGGTCAACTGTTATACCAAGAGGATCTGCTAATAATGTTTTTTTACCAAGCCCAATGATAAATCTAACTAATCCTTGATAGAAATTATCATAGCTAAAAGTTCTAGAATAAATTTGTTGTCCAATTGTATGATACCTAACAATTGGACCAGCTATCAGCTGTGGAAATAAGAATATATAAATCAAATATTCTAAAAAATCAGGATGTCTAGAATATGTTTGTTTATAACTATCAACCAAAAAACTTATTTTATGAAATGTAATAAACGATATTCCTAAGATAAGAGGCAAACTACTATTAAATGAAGCTGAATGCGAAACCTCATTAGAAAAATTTAAAAGATCATGAAAAATAAAATGCATATATTTAGCGAATACCAGTAGGGAAAGGTTTAGAATAATAGCTACTGTTAAAATAAATTTTTTACTTTTATCTGATAGTTTTGCTTTTGGAATCAAAAGCAGGGATAAGAACCAATCTACCCCACAACTTATCAGCACCAAAAAAATATGGCTCTATCGCAGAATCTGTGGGTAAATAATTAAACAAAAGAAAGAACATCACATCAAATTATGTTATTAATTGGTTCGACTAAAAATCAATAAATAGAGCATAAGGATGATGTGATGTTGGTAAA
>JAKFUY010000180.1 GCA_021732495.1 Legionellales bacterium
GTTATACGCAATACCTTAATAAAAACATACGTACTGATTTATTAGAGGCTTGCGCCTGGCACCATCGCTCAGATGCTTACACCGCATTGATTGTTCTGCTGGGTATACTAGGAAGCTTTTTAGGCATATCATCGTTTGATCATCTTGCTGCAATTGTTGTGGGTTTGATTATCATAAAAATGGGCTGGAGCTATAGCTGGGAAAGTATTCAGCAATTAATTGACCGAGGGGTGGATATCAAAACCAATGAAGCCATTATCCAATGTATTTATGAAACCGCTGGCGTTGAAAAAATTCACCAACTGCGCACACGTGAAATGGGTCAGGATATTTTTGTAGATGTTCACGTGTTGG
This sequence comes from Legionellales bacterium, assembly GCA_021732495.1. Taxonomy (GTDB): domain Bacteria; phylum Pseudomonadota; class Gammaproteobacteria; order Legionellales; family Legionellaceae; genus UBA2653. The sequence continues at coordinate 355 of JAKFUY010000180.1, forward strand.
TAGATCCATTTTTATCTGTTTCTGCAGGTCACTATATTGCTCAACAGGTACACCATCGCTTAATGAAGGCCTTACCACAAATCAAGGATGTAACCGTGCACATCGATCCGGAAGATGATGAAGACTACTCCCCAAATTTAAATCTCCCTGATTCTCAGTTGATTGCAGAACAACTGATTAAAAAATGGCGCAGAGAATATCCTTGCATTGTAGATTGGACCACCCATTATATTCGAGGAGAAATTCAGCTGGACTTGGTTATCAATGATGCCATAGAGCATACCGATATGATCCATAAAAGTATTGCCAAAGATTGTGAGTCCAAAAAATGGGCAATAAAAACCATTCGGATATTGAGAGAACACCTGACTATTGGTATACTGCCAAGTAACTAAATTTTAAATGTGTCTCATGCAATTACAATACCTCGAATCATTATTTGGTTTTTCTCTTTTTGTGATCATTTTGCTATCTGGATGGCTTCCTTTTCATAAAAGAAAGAAACAAGATCACCACGAATCATCCTTTGGAGAAACCATAGCCACCGGAATTTTTCTTGGTGCCGCCCTGATGCATATTCTTCCTGAAAGTGATCATTTGTTTATTGAGCAAAATATTCATTACCCCATCAGTTATTTATTAGCAGGACTGACCTTTTTATTTTTCCTTTGGTTAGAACATTTGGGCAAAGAGTTATATCACAATAAAATTACCCAGCATGCTTTCATAGGAGTGGCTTGGATCATGTTATCTGCCCATTCATTTTTTGAAGGCAGCGCTTTAGGATTAACCCAAGATTTATCCCTATTGATAATGCTGTTTCTGGCAATTATTTCCCATAAATGGGCAGAAGGGTTTGCTATGGCGGTAGAGTTAAACAAGGGCAGTCAAACGGGCAAGGTCAGTGTGGTATTATTTCTTCTTTATGCATTAATGACGCCTTTGGGGATCTTGCTAGGCTACCATTTTAACCACCCCAGTCATAACCTTTATAGCCCAGTCTGCATGGCCATATCTGCAGGAACATTCCTCTATTTTGGAACCCTGCATGGTCTAGAGCGCTGTGTAATGGTGCAACGTTGCTGCAACCTTAAACATTTTAGTTTTGTTATTTTAGGGTTTTTATTTATGGCTATAGTGGCTTAAGTGCTCCTAGTGTAATAAAGACCGAGAGCAACGAATACCAAACTGATAGTCTTTTCTTGCAAGGACCTGATTGCTGCCGTCGCGGCTATCGAAGTTCACGCCCCAAGCGGTATCCATTGCATTCAACGAGGGCACATACTCCTCAGTAGAGCTCCAGTAAGTGCCTACCAGGCAATGTTTGCCAAAAACACAAGGTTGTTTTGGTGATCCAATCAAGATAGAAAGGCTGCTGGACATGCTTTGTGCTCCGGAGGGACAGCTCTTGTAATCATTATATATGGCATCCATCTCACAAATCGATGGTAGGCGCCAATCAGAGTAACCATTCAACCTTAGAGAGCATATACCAGAGTACGCAGCCCAGGATTGAATAGCTGTCCATTTCATTTTCGGGCGAGGTGCAACCTGATCGATAAGTGATACGACATTTCCTCCAATGCTTCCGGTATCGGGTGTGGTGTCATCTATCGAATAAATAAAACCACCTTGATACTGACAGGCATAAGCCAATACATAAATTCGAACCTCAGTAGTGAACTGCCCATCTGCAGTGACCCTAACCACGCCTGCGGTTGGTTGCTTGCCCGCAGCACAATCTGAAGTAGCATGAGCTCCTGGGGATATGGTAATCGAACACGCACGCCCAGCATTGAGCCGGCCAGGACAGGTGCTGCTAATCTGGGTGCCAGAAGGAAGGCCAGTTGCACTCACCGATATATTATTGGCAGTGAAATCACTGGTATTTTGGATAATTATCTGTCTTGGTTTTCCCGTTAGTGCTGGATTTTGCCTAGGATTGTTAATTGAAAGCGCCAGGGTGGCGACGCTCGGTGTGAGTTGGGCGTTCTGCATGGGATATCCAGGCGTCGAGAAAATCAAGAAGGAAAGACAAAGAAGCAGTTTTTTCATGAAATTCTATTGATGCTATCTTAAAATGCCTCGGGTAGAGGATTGTATAGCTTCAACGAAAGGAATAACATCAGGATATTCCTGCTGAATACTTTCGAGTTCTGCTAAAGCTTGCTGGGTGGTTAATCCCTTTCTAAATATGGTTTTATAAGCTCGACGCAATACATCAATACTGGCTGAAGTAAATCCAGCGCGTTTGAGGCCGACCGTATTAATACCACAAGTGGTTGCATCATATCCAGAAATCATCAAATATGGAAGAATATCCTTACCAACATAAGTACAACGACCTATGAAACTATAGGCCCCAATATGGCAGAACTGATGAATAGCAGAATAAGCACCAACTGTAGCATTATGTTCCACATGAACATGGCCGGAGAGTGCGCAGTAACTGACCATGGTAACGTCATGCTCGATATGACAATCATGTCCAATATGCGCGTAAGCCATCATGAAGTTATTATCACCAATCACCGTCTTGCCGTGACCTTTCATGGTGCCGCGACTAACGGTACAAAACTCTCGAATCACATTGTTATCCCCGATCTCCAGGGTAGTGGGTTCGTTGTTATAGGTCTTATCTTGAGGAGCACCGCCTAAAGAGGCAAATTGGAAAATTTTATTATGCTTGCCAATCGTAGTTGGGCCTTGAATGACCACATGGGGGCCAATCCAGGTTCCCTCTCCAATTTCGACATCTGCTTCAATAATGGTCCCTGCGCCAATACTAACATTTTCCGCAATCTTAACGGATGGATGAATTACTGCATGTTCACTTATCACTTCTTAATTTCCTTAACAGCACTTAATATTTCCGCACTACAAGCAAGCTTATCACCAACGTGGATCTTGCCTTCCATTCTCCAGAATACTTTTCTTTTTACTGTGCATTTAAGATCAATACTCAACTGATCACCTGGCACTACAATATGCTTAAATTTAACCTTATCAATACCAGCAAAATAATACATAAAATCACGGTCTGATTCGTCTTCACGACTTGAGACGCTATGAAGAATACCACCAGCCTGGGCAAGCGCTTCAAGCATCAACACACCAGGCATAATTGGGTTTCCGGGGAAATGTCCTTGGAAAAACGGCTCATTAAACGTCACATTTTTGACTGCTTTTATATAGTCAAATGCGGCATAATCCAGAACCCTATCGATCAATAAAAAAGGGTATCGATGAGGAATTAACTTTAAAATATCTTCTATGACAAGCTCTTTCAAAATAGACCTCTCTTTGATCTTTTGAAGATTAATGAATCTCAGTAATAACTTGTTTTGTTACATCTAAAGCTTCTACAACAAAAGGAGCCGCATCTTTTTGCAGAATTAAGCTATATTTTTCTTTCTTGGCAACTGAAGAAATTGCGGAACGTACGCGGGTATAGAAATCTTCCATCGCTTCGTTGTGAGCAGTACTTAATTCCTGTTGATACTGCTGGCCATCTCTTTCAAATTTTTGTTGCATTGCAACAATATCACGCTCTTTATCTTTGCGCGCAGCTGCGTTCATAACAACAGAATCACGTTTAAATGCATCCATTTTAGCGCGCAAATCTTTTTCTGCAGCGATTAAACCATCACGCCGAGCACGAAATTTTTGTTCTAATTTCGATTGTATAGCTTGAGTTTGAGGTGATGTCTGAATAATCTTTTGCAAATCAACCACTCCGATCTTCATTGCATCGGCCCAGGATATTGCTGAAAAGCTTGCCATGCTCAGCATAATTAAACCCATCAATGTTTTTTTCATTTCTCAAATCCTTAAATGTTCTCTTAATTTAGATCAAGTTTAAAATTTTGTAAGCGATTATGCTAGCATAAAAATTAATAATGTCGAGCATGTTTTTATAGACCTCTCAACAATACGATATGTATGCATTCTATTACCTCGAAGTATATTATGATTACCATAGCCTGACAAGCGATTGGCAAGTCTTAAAATGATGAAGAAGCAGTAAATTGTAGTATTTGGGTCTGGTCTAATGGCTGCTTGTTTAAAGGGAAGCCCGCACTAAATGTTAAAGGTCCAAACGGAGACCGCCAATCTACTGCAATACCTGCTGAATATCGAAGGGGACCTGGTGGAGTACCTTGCATCCCTGGGGGCAGCCCATTGGAAAATACATTACCAAAATCAAAAAATCCAGAGGTTCTAAACGTTTCTCGACTTAAAGGATATGGAAGCACAATACCTAAATTCCCGGTTACTAATAAGTTAGCTCCCAAACCATGGCCTTGCGAGTCATGAGGGCCCAAGGAATAAGTGTCATAACCTCTCACCATGCCGGGTTGTGAAATACCCCCTGCATAGAAGTTTTCATAAAAAGGCAGACCATTTCCATTAAACTGATTACCATAGCCAACATTTCCGGATAGATATAACAAGAAATTTTTAGGCAGAGGATAAAAGGACTTAATTAAATAACTACCCTTATAGTAGGTTAAAGATGATGTCGTCATTGGCAAGTCGGCGGCCAAGGCAAATTGTTGGTTGGTGCCATGCACTGGAAATGGCATTTGATCATAGGTATTGCGACTCCAACCTGAGGTTAATCTAATCTCATTAAAAGTCGAACCATAGGTCTTCACAAATTGTTGTGTTTGGGTCACGTAGCCTACAGCAAGAATATCTAAACCTTGATAGCCATAACCCAATTGATAACTACTTTTGCTGTCTATTAAAAAGTTGTAGTTCACATCGCCACCGAAGCGATCGGAATTATAATTGGTGACATCGAGGTGTTTCGGATCAACTTTTTGGAAATAAGCACTCACACCCCTACCAATCACATTCTTATAATAAAATGGGTTGTAGTAATTGACGGAATAATTTTGGCCCCAGTAGCTTGCATTAAATGAAAAGCCGACTGAGCGCCCTGTTCCCATAAAGTTATATTGATTTAATGACGCATTGACCTGGGGTCCGGTGGTGCCATAGCCAATCGATGCACTAGCCTCTGCTGATGGGGCCTCCTCAACAGACACATCCAGATCGACTTCATTATTTGTTCCTGGTACAGGAGTGGTCTTGATGTTTACATCTTTAATGTAGGTTAACAAGCGAAGATGACGCTCAGTTTCTTTAATATTTCGCAATGAAATCAATGCCGACTCATCTTGCTTGATAAAGTTTCGCAAAACATAATCCGCGGTTTTTGTATTTCCTGTGAAATTAATTCTTCTGACATACACGTGATGGCCGGGATCGATAATAAATTCAATACAAACCGTTTTATTTTTTTCGTCAATCACTGGATTAGCATTAATGACGGGGAACCCGTAACCAATATCCCCTAAAAGATTGCTTATTTTAGTAATCGATTCACTGATTTTCTTTCTGGAAAATATTTCACCATCAGAAATATCGATTTGATGAGCAATTTCTTCATGAGATACTTTGGTATTGCCTATAATTGTATATTTAGATACGTGATACTGTGGTCCCTCGTAAATATTTATATTAATAAATACATCTTTTTTATCAGGCGACAACAATACTTGTGAGGATAAAATTTTAAATTTCATATAGCCCCGATCCAAATAAAAGGAGCGCAAGGCTTCTAAGGACGCATCAAGTGTTGCTTTAGAATATTGATCTTTTTTAGTGAAATAACCCAAGATGCTTGAGCTTGCTAGAGGCATTTCGCCAATTAATTCATCTTGAGTAAATGCATGGTTTCCGGAGACCTTAATGGCTGCAATTCGCGATACGCGTCCCTCAGAAATATCAATGACAATTGAGACTCTGTTTTCCGTCAGGGGCTTCACATGGGTTTGAATACGCGCATTGTATTTACCACGCGCGTTATATCCCTGCTTTAACTGTTTGGTAATAAATTCAAGTGATGAGCGCTGAAATACCCGGCCTTTTATTAATCCATATTCTTTGAGTAATTCTTTCAATTTATCAGATGGGATGGCCTGGTTACCTTCAACACTAATTTCTCCAATGGTGGCACGTTCCACTACAGATATAATTAAAGTATTTTTTTCTTTCTCTAACGTTACCGATTGGAAAAAGCCAGTGTCATATAGCGCCTTAATAATTTCTGCTGTAGATTGCGAACTGACCTCTTCTCCAATGTCCACTGGCAAGTAATTTAATACTGTACCTACTGCAACGCGTTTTAAACCAACGACTTTAATATCTTCTACGATAAAGCTGGATGGTGCCGCCCAGGAATTAAGGGTTAACAGTAAGCTCAAAAAAACAACAGACGGGAGATTTAAGCGTAAAAACAGCTTTTTCATAATAATATTAAACCCATATAATTTTTCACGAATCACAAATAAATTAAATTGCGTATGCGGCACACCGTTTTAACGAAAGATGGGAGGTATGTCAACTTTAATTCAAGATTATTTTTTAAAAAGACCAATCGTTAAACAAACCCAAAACAAATAATCCAGCTAGGAAAGCAAAGCTCCAAATCATGAGGCTGTTTTGTCTTTGTTGCGTCCAGAAGTGAGGGAAAAATTTTCTCAATAGCACCATTACGCATTGTCCGCCATCCAATGCAGGAATAGGTAATAAGTTAATCACTGCCAATCCAATACTCAACCATATAACAAACAATAAATAAGTTCTAAAGCCAACTGTCCAAGCCTCTTGTGCAGCCCTAGCTATGCCAATGGGCCCAGAAATATCAGCGAATTGATTTTTTAAATTCAACCAGGCGGTTAGCTGGATTCCCAAAAAGGCTTTGATGCTGTGAAAAGCATTATCAATCGCATTGGTCCACGTTGCTTGTGTATAAAAAAACCATTGGGGGTAGTGTTCATAACTGAGGGAGCCTACTCCCAAATATCCAATACGCAGGTGGTGATCTATTATTGAGCCTGCCTGCGCATTAAGGATGATGACGTGATGTTGTCGCCATACCTTAATTGTAAATTTTGCATCTGGCAAACTACGAACCTGTTCTACGAATTCAGTCATATCATGAATCATATATTGTTTAATGGCTAAAATCTTATCTCCAATTTTCAACCCGGACTTTTCTGCCATAGAGCCTGATTCAATTGATCCAATAATGGCTGGCAGCTTGGGCTCCCAGGGCTTAAAGCCCATCGTAGAATAAAATTTATCTGCTTGCTTTAGATCTGGCGTAATCTTGATCCTTTTTTGGGTTCTTTGATGATTGGTGAGATCTTCAACTTCAATGAGCATCAGATTCTGCTTTGTTTGTAACTCATTGTGGATTTCCCCCCAGGAATGAACAGGAATATTATCCAGGGCCAATATTTTTTGACCTGTCTTCAATCCCAAGGATTGTGCATAAGACGGCGATCGCATCTCCCCAATAATAGGCAAAGGGGTATATGCACCAATTTTAAATAGAGCAACCATTGAGACAAATGCCAGTAACAAATTGGCAACAGGACCGGCTAATAAGATTAAGATTTGCTCCCAAGCATCTAGATCAAGAAGCAGTCTTTGCCCTGGATGCTCATCTGCTTTTTCTGCAAACCTAACATATCCGCCCAGTAAAAGGGGCGACAGTCGAAATTCTGTATGCTTTTTATGGCTATAGACACTGCATATGGAAGGTCCAAAACCAACTGAAAAAGTTTCAATCGCGACATTCAATAGTCGTGCGACTCCAAAATGACCCAGCTCATGAATAATGACTAGAAAACACAGGGTAAAGATAAATATAATAAGGCTCATGAAGAACTCAGCATAGATTTAGAGAATATGGGAGCATAAATAAAAGACTGGCACGGCTGCTAATAAGCTATCCAACCTATCTAAAACGCCGCCGTGACCAGGGATAAGATGACCTGTGTCTTTTAATTGACATTTTCTTTTCAATAAACTCATCCATAAATCCCCAATCACGGAGATAAGGGCCGTGATGAATACGATACTGAACCATTGAAAGTTGGACAGTGGGTGCATCCATATCGTTTCTAGTCCCCCTACGATTAAGGCTAGCCCTATTCCCCCAAATAAACCCTCCCATGATTTTCCAGGACTAACATTTGGGATCATCTTATGTTGCCCCCAACACTTGCCAACCAAATAGGCTCCGATATCTGCAGCCCATACAATCATCAATATCGCAACCAATTCATTTCTTCCATAAGTATCAGATTGTAAATTGATTAAGATAGCGGCAAAAACCCCCAGCAATATCCAAGCTGTCAGGGCAATAAACCCGCTGTGCCCCCAGAGCGATTGATGTTTTGGGAAACTCATCACTGCAAACACAGCAAACACCCAAAATAAAATATCGATATATAAAAAAAATGGCCAAAACTTTAAAACCAATAATGTGCCCATCAATAAGATAAAAAATTTCAAATAGGGATTTTCAATCTCTGGCATCGCCACAAATTGTTGCCATTCCCAAATCATCAATCCCACCAATAAAAGAACTATTCCGGAGAAATAGAGGGAAGGTAGGGCATAAATGCCTGTCAATACCAAGGGGATTAAAATAAGGGTCATCATTAACCGTTGTATAAACATACTATTCATCCTGCAATTGTTGTGAAATTTTACCAAAACGACGTTCTCTGGTATGAAAAAATGCTAATGCTTTTGCAAAACATTCTGCATCAAAGTCAGGCCAAAAAATGTCCGTGAAATATAACTCAGTATAAGCAAGCTGCCATAAAAAGAAATTACTGATGCGTTGCTCACCACTGGTACGTATAAATAAATCAGGATTTGGCATATCATGGGTACTTAATAATGACGAGAATAATTGTTCATCTAATTGATGTGAAGATATGCCTTGTTCCAAGATTTTTCCAATCGCTGTTAAAATATCCATCTTTCCTGAGTAATTTAAGGCAATATTTAATATTAATTGATGATGATGAGAGGTTTTAGCCTCAGCGTCATTCATTTTTTGAATGAGGATGTCAGACAAACCCTCTCGTTCGCCCAAAAACCTTAATTGAACACCATGCTCAATCAGACTTGGTAATTCTATACTCAGAGAATCCAAAAAAAGTCCCATCAAAAAATGGACTTCCTCCTCTGGTCGTGCCCAGTTTTCTTGGCTAAATGTAAATAAGCTTAAAATAGGTATTTGATGTTGCAAACAACATTGAATCATATCCCTGACAACCTGAACACCTTGGCGATGTCCCTCAATTCTCGGTAACCCGCGTTGGGATGCCCACCGACCATTTCCGTCCATCACAATCGCAATATGCTTTGGGTTTTTTTGTTTCAAAACCTTCTTCCATTTTCTCAAATAGTTTATAGTGTACCTTTTTTGAAACTAAAATTTAAGGGCTAAAAGCAATGGATACTGTAAAACCTTTGCTACTTCTAATATTAGATGGTTGGGGTATGACCGCTGATTCTAAATTCAATGCTATTACACAAGCGAAAACGCCGCAATGGGACGATTGGCTAAACCAATATCCAAACATCCTATTAGATGCCTGTGGGGAAGCCGTAGGCTTGCCAAAAAATCAGATTGGGAACTCCGAGGTAGGCCATATGCATATCGGGGCAGGCAGAGTAATTTGGCAAGACTTTAGTCAAATCAACCAAGATATTAAAAATGGGGTTTTTTTAGAAAAAATCGCTCTCCAAAAACTATGTCAAGATACCTTGAAAAACGATGTAACACTCCATGTGATGGGACTTCTCTCTTCTGGTGGCATTCATTCCCATGAACAGCATCTCTATGAATTTTTAAAGCTTGCCGCAAATCATGGTGGTCCAAAAATTGCTATTCATTTGTTTTTAGATGGTAGGGATTCTCCCCCGCATGCTGCCAGACAAAGTATTCATCAATTGGAAAACATCCTCAAAGCCTACCCATTCGCCAAGATTGCCTCCCTATGTGGCCGCTTTTATGCCATGGATAGAGATCATCGCTGGGAAAGAGTCCAAGAAGCTTATGATTTATTAACGATTGGCAATAAACCCAAGTTCGCCTCGGTCGATGCTGCAATGGATGCATACCGTGACATAAAATCAGATGAATTTATACCGGCTTGTGTCATTGGCTCCGAAGCGAGTACGGTTGCAGATCATGATAGTATTTTTTTCTATAACTTTCGCTCTGACCGAGCAATACAACTTACCGAGTGCTTTGTTAAAAAAGACTTCGATGGTTTTAAACGAACATCCCATCCTGTTGTAGATCAATTTGTGACCATGGCCCAGTATAGCCATCACTTAAATACGACTGTTGTATATCCGCCGCGTACAATACCCAACACCTTGGGGGCGCTTGTTGAACAACACCATTATCCACAGTTGCGCATTGCAGAAACAGAAAAATTTCCTCATGTCACTTATTTTTTAAATGGTGGTCAAGAAGAGCCCTTTTCAGGTGAATCTCGCGTACTCATTCCTTCTGCAAAAGTACAAACCTATAATTTAATGCCCCAGATGCGCGCTCAAGAAATCTCAAAAGCAATTATAGACGGACTGGCATCGCAACAATACCCACTGATTATTGCTAATTTTGCAAATGCAGACATGGTGGGACATTGTGGTGAGTTACCGGCCGCAATAGAAGCAATAGAAGCACTTGATCATTGCTTTCAGGAAATTGATGCCGCACTCAAGAAATACGGCGCGCAAGCGATTATTACTGCAGATCATGGAAATGCTGAAGTCATGTTCGATGAAAAAACGCAGCAACAGCATACTGCCCATACTTTATCTAAAGTTCCTTTTTTATTTATAGGAAAAAATTGTCAATTGAGTAAAAACCATGGTAGTTTAATTGATATTGCACCAACTGTTCTTGAATTAATGCATATCAAAAAACCTCTAGAAATGACTGGGGAAAGTTTAATTACCAAGAAAAAAACATGAAAAAAATATCTTATTTTCAGGAATACCTACGCCATATTCTGTCACTGACACTGTTGTGCACATTGTCAATCAGAGGCGAAGCCATCAGTGCTCAATTAAATCAAACCCAAAAACATTTAACTAAAATATCAAAACAAATTTCACATATCAAAACCACTATTTCTGATGATATTAAACATCATCAAGAGATTAAAAACAAAATCAACGTCACTGAAACTGCATTAGAGAAAACCCTTCAGGATAAATTAGCACTTCAGAAAAAAATAATGTCTCTCAATGCAATGATCCAAACCTTGCAAGCCACCATTCATAAAAATCGAATCCAAATTACAAGCTATCAAAACGCAATTTATCAGCATCTGAAATTGCAATTGATGCTCAGTCAAGAGCCGTACTGGCAAATTGTATTCGGTGCTGAAAATCCCTTTGATTATTATCAACGACTGGAACTTTATCAGTACCTTAATGAATCTGAGCAGCTACAGTTTAAAAATTTAAATCAACTCAAGCAAGATTTGCAACAGCAACAAGCATCACTGCATGAAAATATACAACAGCTCCGTCAATTGCAAAACACACTTTCTGCAAAACAAAGGGTATACGTAGAAGAGAAAAAAGTGCATCAGCAAAATCTAGACCTGATGAATAAAAAAATTACTGTACATACTGCTGAACTCCACGTTTTTGAAAAAAACCAACAAAACATTAAAAAACTCATGCAAACGCTATTAAAAGAAAATACCTTACAATCTCGTCGCCCCTTTACAGTGATGAAATATAAGCTAGGTCTTCCTATCTATCAGAACGATACCAAAACCCAAAACATACAAAATGGCATCATGTTCGTAGCACCGGAAAATACTGCTGTACATGCTGTATCACCAGGTAAAGTGGTATTCGCTGATTGGTTAAATGGCTATGGATACTTAATTATTTTAGATCATGGATGGGGGTTCATGACCTTATATGGCAACAATCACGCACTTTTAAAACATCGGGGGCAATATGTTAATAGCGGCGATGTGGTATCGACAGTTGGAAAAAGTGGAGCTTTCCATCAAACTGGTTTATATTTTGAACTTAGGCAACGCGCGAAAGTAATAGCTGCGAGAACTTGGTTCAAACAAAAGCCAGTATAATTTTATAAGATTAATTATCATAATTTTAATTTTAAGACTATGATCCGATATAGGATATCATCTCAAAACATAGAGATGCAGCTGCACTGAAAAGGAGAATTTTATGCACTTGCGTTATAAAAAATTAGCGAGCATTGCTCTACTCAATATTGGTTTTAATATGAGTGCATATGCCATACCTCAGATTGATAATAACCCAAATACGACTAACGCGCTTATCACTCAGAATAATGAAGAGGCCACTCCAAATAATCAAGTATCCATGCAAGAGATCCAGCGCTTCTCAAATGCGCTTAATTTGATTAAGCGCTATTATGTCACGCCAACCGATGACAAAGAACTTTTTGACAATGCCATTCGAGGCATGTTAAGCGGCCTAGATCCCCACTCGGCCTATCTAGATGAAAAAGATTTTCGTGATTTGCAAATATCAACCAATGGTGAGTTCGGTGGGCTGGGCATTGAAGTGACAATGGAACATGGCGCCATTAAAGTCATTACTGCCCTGGTTGACACCCCAGCATTTAAAGCAGGCATTAAACCTGGTGACTTTATTATTAAAATAGATGAAACAGCCGTGCAAGGTCTGGAACTTAAAGATGCTGTCAATCTGATGAGAGGAAAACCTGGGAGTGTAATTGCCCTCACAATTATTCGTATGGGTGCCCAAAAACCCTTAAGCTTTAAATTACAAAGAGAAATTATAGAAGTTAAAAGTGTTAAAAGTGAGCTCTTAGACAAACAATATGGTTATGTTCGCCTAACGCAATTCCAAGCTACTACCGATAAAGATATGGAAGCAGCAATTGCGTCACTAAAAAAACAAGCCCATGGCCCTCTAAAAGGGTTAATATTAGACCTTAGAAACAATCCGGGCGGATTATTAGATTCCGCAATTCAAATTTCAGGCGCATTCCTAGGAAAAGGTACTAAACAACACCCCGAAGTCATCGTGTTTACCAAAGGTCGTCTCCCTGGCTCTGAATTTACAGCTTTATCAGAGTCCAATGATATTCTCAATAAGGCACCGCTAGTCGTTTTAATTAACAACGGATCAGCCTCTGCTTCTGAGATTGTTGCAGGCGCACTAAAAGACAATAAGCGCGCTATTATTATTGGCACTAAAAGCTTTGGTAAAGGCTCTGTACAAACAGTATTGCCATTGGATGATGTAAGAGGAATTAAATTAACCACAGCCTTATATTATACTCCAAGTGGTACATCTATTCAGGCCAAAGGAATTACCCCAGATATCGTCGTTGAAGAAGTCTCGGTCTCAAACAAGGGAAATAGCAAAGACCCCTTGGCAGGTATCAATCTCAGTGAGGCCACGCTTAACAAACATATTGTGACCAAAAATAGTCCAGATAATAGTGAAGATAGTGTTAAAGACGATGATCGTCTTCTCAAACAAGATTATCAGATGTATACGGCACTAACGATTCTGAAAAGTTTAGCCATTGCCAGCGAAGAAAAGAAGCTTCCAGCACTATCGACGGACCGCATAGTCGAGCAAACTGCAGCAACCAAAAATCAATAAATAACCAAGTAGCCAGACCACACCTGGCTACCTTTTCAAACTTTACTTCTCAAAGACAGAAACTTCGCGTATGATTTTATTATACATATACGGAGTAGATAATGAACGCCGAAACCCTATCGGCCATATTTATTAAACAAGAGTCCCTAATTCAACAGTTTCCTGTTGAAAGTGGATACTTTCGTTCCAAACTTATCGTCACCGATGCTTTTTCAAATCCCATAATTGCCGCAGCAAGTCCTCTAATCTCAATTTTAGAACGCATTCAAATCGCGGCAAAGCTACCTGAATTAGATACTCTTCATCAAGATATTACGCATGAATTTAAGGCTTTTTATAGCCGTTTTCATATGCATCATTATTCAGAAGAGTTCCACTTTCTTGCGAACTACTTACTTTGTGCAACTACCGATGAAATACTGGGGAAAAGCTATTTGAGAATGGATGGGAAAGAGAAAATATTTAATGCATTTACACCTGTTTCACATAACAACATTGGTCCGGAACAATACTTCTTTGATATAACAAACTATATTATGTCATTGCCGGAACAATTTTTAGACTTAATTGAGCTCTCATATTTTTGTTTAATGATTGGTTTTGAAGGCAAGTATCACTTACAAGTAGATGGCCGCATCACTTTGGACAATTTGATTGAACATTTATTTCAAACCATACAAAAATTAAGAACCAATAAAACGCATAAACTATTTAAAAACTATGTACTAAAAAACCAATTGCAAAAAACCAAAATCTCTACAAAAAAATTAACCTTGATCATTTTAGTCAGCATCATAGGCATTGGCATAGGCTGTCAACTTTATATCAACTACCAAACCAAAGAGATTCTTATCAATCATATGGCCTTCATGGAGACTCTGCCATAATGCTAGCTATACTAAAAAACCTATTTCAAACTATCAAAAAAATCACAGACCAATTTCCAGAAGAACAGAAAGCAATATCATTTTTAATAGCCACAGGACTTCATCATCAGGGAGCCACAACAGTCTTAAAGCAAGCACAAATGCAGCATATTCAGCTCGACGAAGAGTATCCTCTGCAATTATTTTATAATAAAAATGGGATTATCCTAGAACTGAATCAGACATGGGCCTCAATGAGTGAGGTTTCCTTGACACAGTTATTCAAAAAACTGAATCGTTGTCATCGAAAACTTAGAATTAGTGGTTTTTTATTTTTCCTCGATATCAGCCAATTGATGCTCAATGATGATGACGAACAAACCCTGCAAATTAAAAAACACTCGCAACACTACCATCAATTTATAGCCGCACTCGATTATCC
>JAKFUY010000193.1 GCA_021732495.1 Legionellales bacterium
TTTGCCATTATTTCAAACTCAAAGAAAACAGCGTTTTTCAGCAAATGTTATGCAAAAATGGTTTAAAGGTTTGTATGATAAAGCAGGTATCCATGGCGCAAGCTCACATTCGGGCCGGAGAACCTTCATCACTCGTCTAATTGAGCATGGCGCTGACATCAAAGCCGTGTCCAAATTGGCAGGGCATGCAAGCATTATGACCACGGCTATCTATGTTGAAGACAACCCTGAGCGTTTAAAGAAACTTTCGAGCATTGCTATTTTCTAAAATCAACAAAAAGCGCAATTAAATAAACAATTAAACTTTATTTGTTCAATCTTTCGCATCCTTTTTTGATCAATAGAAATCATATTAGTGGCAAAAAAGCATAATCACTCCAAAACCTCGATATTTTCAATTTTTAATGAACTTTTCAAATAAATAGTACCTAAGGTGTTAACGGCGATACAAAAGCGCGTATAAATGGCGCAGGGTTTGAACCGCTCATTGCCGCGGGAGCTAGCAAGATTGGACTTGGGTCGCAGGCTTCCATGCGTGCTTATGTTTAATTTTTCTTAAAATGGTTTTTCTATCTCATCAGGTTTAAAACAGATAGCGCATCGAGTATGTTTGCTCACAACAACTCACCAGAATTTGCGTCTTCATTAAGCACTAGCGCTGCGCCTCAGTAATTGATTTGATACCGGGATGATATGGACATCATCAAACGAAAACATGCTATGAAAAAAATATTGCACACTAAGTGGCTTTCTATTTCTGATTGGCACACCCTGCTCTGGCCAGACAAATCAGTTTTGAAAAAGGTGATATTGCAATTATTCCACCAATGGAGATATTTCTATCGAAAACGACTAGGTGTTTAGGCGAAACTTGTAAATAAACTCATTTTCCCCAAAGAAAGTATTTTCCTCCCTGAGTTATGGCATCGTTCACAAATCTTCAAGAATAAATCCCAGCTGTGTTGTGGTTTTAAACAATCATAGCGAGTCAACTAGAAACCTTGTGCATTCACAGATATAATGCAATTTTAACTCTGGAACAATGTCAATGCGTGCTAGCCAATGGTTTATATCCACTCTCAAAGAAAACCCCAATGATGCAGAGCTTGCCTCCCATCGTCTGATGCTTCGTGCAGGACTTATCCGAAAACTCGGTTCTGGTTTATATAGCTGGTTACCACTGGGTTTAAAAGTATTGAACAATGTTGAAACCATTATTCGTGAAGAAATGAATTATGCTGGCGCATTAGAAGTGTTTTTACCTGCCATACAACCTTCTGAACTCTGGCAAGAGACCGGTCGTTGGGATACGTTTGGTGATCAGTTGCTTACCATGAAAGACTCTCAAAACCGTGAGTACTGTTTTGGCCCCACTCATGAGGAAGTCATTACCGACTTACTACGCAAAGAGTTGAAATCCTACAAACAGTTGCCATTAAATTTTTATCAAATTCAAACCAAATTTAGAGATGAAATTCGCCCCCGTTTCGGTGTGATGCGGGCACGAGAATTTTTAATGAAAGACGCCTACTCCTTTCATATGAGTGCAGAATGTTTAAATGACACTTATCAAAAAATGTATCAAGCCTACGAGCGCGTCTTTCAACGAATGGGACTCCAATTTAGGGCCGTTCAAGCCGATACCGGTGCAATCGGTGGCGCTGTCTCCCATGAGTTTCAAGTTATGGCCGATGCCGGAGAAGATCTCATTTTCTACAGTGATGAAAGCCAATATGCTGCTAATATCGAAATGGCTTCAGCCATGGTTCCTCCAAAAGAGTCTGGAAAGGCACCGGGTGCCTGTGAGCTTGTCAGCACCCCTAACAAAAAGACCATTGAAGACGTGAGTTCATTTTTAAAGCTTCCAGCGTCTAGAGTTTTAAAAACCATCATTGTTGAAGGCGAAGTTCATCCATTGGTGGCTGTGGTATTAAAAGGCGATGATGAACTCAATGAAATTAAAGCGGCAAAACATCCCTGGATAAAATCACCACTTCGCTTTATTGCAGAAGAGCAACTACAAAAACATCATTTACCCTCAGGTTACTTAGGCCCTATTGATGCAACGATTCCAATCATTGTTGATAACCACGCACATCAACTTGCTTGGTTTGCCTGTGGTGGCAATAAAAAAGATTCACATTTTATCAATGCCAATTGGGATGCACTCCCAGATGTTGAATGCTTTGATTTACGAAAAGTCAAAGAAGGCGATAAAAGTCCTGATGGTTTAGGTCATCTGAAATCATGTCGAGGCATTGAAGTTGGTCACGTGTTCCAACTTGGCAAAAAATATAGTGAAGCAATGAAGCTTCAAGTACTGGATGAAAATGGCAAACCGGCAACACCGTCGATGGGTTGTTATGGCTTAGGAGTCAGTCGTATTGTCGCAGCTATCATTGAACAATTTCATGATGATCGCGGGATTATTTGGCCGCAATCGGTCGCACCTTTTGAGATAGTACTTATCCCTATCGGTGGTAAAAATAAAACGGCTATTGCTGAACTTACCGACACCCTTTATCAACAATTACAACAAAAAGGTTTTAAGGTACTCCTTGATGATAGAGCTGAACGCCCAGGGGTGTTGTTTGCTGATCATGATCTCATAGGCATCCCACATCGACTCGTCGTCAGTGAAAAAACCCTACTCGAAGGTCAAATCGAATATAAAAACCGTAAAAAAGGTGAACTTGAAATACTGCCTGTTTCTGATCTAGTTGATTTTCTAGAACAAAATGCGCGTTAAAAATATCCCCCGCTAGGCGGGGGGAAAATAAATCCTCATTAACGACCCAAACGTGGACTACATCCTGAAACTAGATCTTCCTCTGGATGTTGTTCTAGGTATTTTGCGTACTCATGATCGAGAAATTCTTGGGTCACTTTATCCACGAAAATCTCTTTTTTTGACTTATTAAGGGTATATTGTATAATCTGCCCAGAAGACAAGAATTGACTAGGATCTGATTCCATTGCTTGTATTTCAATTAAATCTGAATAATCATCACTTTCTGTTATAGCAGGACCTAATTCCTTGACGTAAGGCTCCATGGAAACAATGAAATCACCGGAAACCCTGAGTTGTTCAATTTTACTGAAAATTGCAGATTCAAGTTTCTGTTTAAAATCATTCCAAATGAGTTCTTCTTTCTCCGCCTCCCTTGAACTTGGCACTTCTAAGGGCATAGCGGATGCTTGTCTCATATTGCTCCAATGAACCGCACTAGGATTTGTCAATGTAATTGTTGGCCATTCGTCATTGGGATAGCCACCAAGTATCTGAATACCACCTAAACGTGGGGTATGTACGGCAACATTTACGCCAAGCACTTGTGCAAGAGGAGCCAATTCCAAATCTCCAGCCCATTCTGTAGAACGTTTCATTGCATGAGTAAATTGCAGCGCCCCTTCATCTCGCCACCATTTTGCAAGCTCTAGACCAGCTTCCACTAAAGATAGTCTTTTATACTCTCTAAATTTTTCCATAACGAATGGATGTCTTCTGAAGATGTCATCACCACCAAAATTATTTTCTTTATATTTTTCGAAAGCGGCCTGAAGAGCACCTATATATCCGTCCATGATATCTTCATCTGAAAAGAGAATAATCTCTACACGATCCATTGCAACTTGTCTCATGATGGGTGCAAGCAATTTTTGAAGCGCTATTTTATCTGAAGCTCTTATTCTGATTAACGCTTGTTTAACATCTTCCCAATTAGCGTCAGGCATTTGCATAGCTATTTTTACTTCTTCAAAAAATGCTTTAAAAGTGGAATTTGCTTTTACAATCTCTTGGTTAGCATATTCACTTATCCCATCTAATACTGATTGTTCGCAAAAACCTAAAACAAAGGCATTGAAAGCACAGTTTCCATCACCTAAAGTGGGTTCTATAACAAGTGTCTCAGCAGCTTGCTTGGCCATGTATTATCTCCTCAGCATTCAATTGTAAAAAAGATTGATTAAGCGTTTAGCATATATTATACACCAAAGATATGCCAAACGTCCTCATTTAGTCTAAAAAAAAATAATAATGCTCTTAAATAACCATAAAAGATAAAAATAGCAGCCTCAGCCAAGATCATTTCTTTAATTAAATTTGCAAGCTTTCAAATACTCAAATATCGCCATAATACTCATCGCTTCCCCTCCTTCTGGGCGACCTGGTTTAGCACTCACATTCCAGGCCATTAGATCCAAGTGGCCCCAAGTGATCTCAGGTGTGACAAAACGTTTTAAGAATAATGCTGCAGTAATTGCACCAGCATAAGGGGACGATGTCGAATTCGTCATATCGGCAATCGTAGAGTCCAGCATAGAGGCATAGCCTTCGTAGAGTGGTAATTGCCAAATCGGATCATTGCAACGCATTCCCAAATCCATTAATGCACTGGCCAATGCTTGTTGATTGGCAAATAAAGCTGCAATTTCAGTACCTACGGCAGTTCGCGCAGCACCTGTTAGGGTAGCAATATCCAACACCAATTTTGGGCTATGCTCACAGGCATAGACCAATGCATCGGCGAGCACCACACGACCTTCGGCATCGGTATTATCAATTTCAACATGCAGGCCACTGCGCATACGTACCACATCACCTGGACGGTAGGCTGCAGCATCAATGGTATTTTCCACCGCTGGAATCAATACCAGTAACCGCAGGGGTAAGTTGTAATGCATGATCATTTGCGCAAGACCAATGACTTGTGCAGCCCCTCCCATATCTTTTTTCATAAAACGCATGCCTGCGCCAGATTTTAGATCTAAACCACCGGAATCAAAGCATACACCTTTACCAACCAATGCCACCAGAGGATGTTTCTCATTGCCCCATTCAAGCTTTAATAAACGAGGGGCTTCCACTGCAGCTCGACCTACTGCATAAATGGCAGGGAAGTTTTCTTTTAACAACTCATCGCCAACAAGACTTGAAAATGTACCCTGATAGCGTTGCGACAAAGCATCTAATGCATCACTTAAGGCCTTAGGGCCCATGTCCTCTGCGGGTGTGTTGATTAAATCTCTGACCTTGAAAATCGCATCGATACGCGGGACCACCTCGTCAAAGAGGGTTTTCGATAACACTAAAATCTTTGGAAAGACATCGACAATTTTATAGCGCATAAATTTATATTGCGCCATGCCCCATGCCAATACATCAGCAAGTGATAATGGCTTTTCTAACGTATACCGCCCAGGACTTAGTTTATTTGCAGCCATTGCCAGTGCACTAAATCGCCTGCCTTCCTGAACCCCCACAAAAACCTTTTCAAGCTGACCTTGGGTATCGAGTAACAGTAATAGCTCACCATTATTTGCGGCAAACATTTGCCACTGTAATTGTTTTAAATGAAAAGCATCTAAATGGTCTTTTAAAACTATCCATTCTTCTGGGGTCACCATTTGAATTGGAGTCGCCTGACTCCCGCCTGATTGATAAAACATTGCTCCCTGCATTTTTTACTCCTGACCAAGTCCACGAAATTGCCGCCAATTAAACCCTGAAATGATTAGTACCAACGCGTAAATGATAACGGCCACCACCACATGCAATAATAATATACTCAAACGCATTGATACATGCAGATGATACCAATAGGTCAATTGACTTTGAACTGCCCATAGATATGCACCAATGGCTATATTGGCTAAGCCCAATTGTATTAAAAACGCTGCCCAACCGGGTTGTGGTTGATAGGTTTTATTGCGTATGAGTAAAAATAGTAGTGTAAATGCATTGAAATAGCCGGCAATGCTTGAAGCCAATGTTAAGCCGGCATGTTGAAACCGATGAATCAATAAAGCACAGAAAATAGAGTTGACAAGCATTGCTGCAGCACCAACTTTAACAGGCGTGCGAATATTTTGTTTAGAGTAGAAACCTGATGCCAATACTTTTACCAACATAAATGCGGGCACACCTAAGCCTAAGGTCAATAAACTTCTCTGCGTTTGCAAAATATCGTGCAGCGTAAACTTCCCATAACCAAAGCAAGAAGCGACCAAGGGCATCGCAAACATTGCTAAGCCTATTCCAGCAGGAACACCAACCAGCAAGATCATACGTATACCCCAATCCAAGGTCTGAGAAAAGCGCTGATGATTGTTTTCTGAATGCTTACGCGACAGATGTGGCAAAATCACAGTGGCAATCGCAACGCCAAACACCCCCAAGGGGAAGTCAGTTAATCTATCCGTGTAATACAACCAGGTGACACTTCCTACAGGTAAAAATGAGGCAAAAACCGTATCAACCATTAAATTCACCTGGGCCACCGATACGCCAAACAAAGCAGGCACCATTAATTTTAATACCCGACGTACGCCAGGATCAGACCAGACCAATTGTGGCGCCACCCATAAGTTTTTTTGCATTAAAAATGGCACCTGTAATAAAAACTGCATAATTCCGGCAATCATCACCCCCCATGCCAAAACAAAAACGGAGGGAGATATCAGATCGCGCCCCCACATGGCTGCAGCAATCATCACTACATTAAGAATAACAGGGGTAAATGCCGGAACACCAAAATAACCATAGGTATTTAAGGCCGCACCCGCCATCGCTGTCATTGAAATAAACATTAAATAAGGAAAAGTAATGGTAAGCATACTAGCCGCCCACTCGGCACGAATGCCACCGGCTTTAAAGCCCGGAGCAAAAACTTTGACAACCCACGGGGCTCCAAGCATTCCCAATACGGTAATGAATAGCAAGGCTATCCCTAAACACCCCGCAATGCGTGCAAGAAACAATCTGACTTCTGCAAAGGATTTCTTTTGCTGATACTCGGCTAAAACGGGCACGAAGGCCTGCGAAAAAGCCCCTTCAGCAAATAATCGACGCATGAAATTGGGGATTCTAAAAGCGAGATAAAAAGCATCCATACCCTCTTGGGCCCCAAACAGTTGGGCAAGCAACATATCCCGCACAAATCCAAATAGCCTCGAGCATAGCGTTAATAAAGAAACCATTGATGAGGCTCTTAAAAAACTTTGTTTTTTTTCAATAATAGGCGTTGTTGACATACTCAATTAAACTCATTGATATCTTTTGCTCATTAGTGTATCGAATATCATTCCACGATGCAGCTAATTATTTTTATAAATCAACAACCAATTCAACTTGACAAGCGAGCCACATTCAGGCATATTTCTACTCTTGAACTTTTTAAATTATTTGTTGGAGTATTTAAGTGGCGAATATTAAATCTGCGATAAAGCGTGCTCGCCAAAATGATAAATTGCGTCAACGCAATGCTAGCGCACGTTCCATGTATCGTACATTCATTAAAAATGTAATTAAAGCAATTGAAGCTAAGCAGCCAGAAGAAGCAAAAACTGCTTTCCAAAAAGCTCAACCTATTATTGATAAAGCAGCACAAAAAGGTTTAATTCACCAGAATAAAGCTGCCCGAATCAAAAGCCGCTTGTCTTCGCAAATTAAAGACCTAGCTGCCTAATTAAAGTTTTGTCGCTCTAAATCCTTACCCCCGAATTTTTTTCGGGGTTTTTATTATCATATTTAAAATAAATTGTTAAATTGTTAAATTTTTAAGATTTATTCAGGGAGCCCTATGGCTAAAGAAGAACATATAGAAATGGCTGGTGTCGTCATCGATACCTTACCCAATACCATGTTTAGAGTTGAACTGGAAAATGGACATGTTGTAACTGCACATATTTCTGGTCGAATGAGAAAAAACTATATCCGCATTTTAACCGGCGATAAAGTTAAAGTTGAACTCACTCCCTATGATTTAACAAAAGCGCGAATCACCTTCCGAGAAAAAGGCTAGCACTAGCCTTTTTTTATTGACCTGCCACCATCATCTGATTTACCAAAATACTGCCACAGTGGGTTGAATAGTTTTTATCGATATCAGTTCCCACAGCCACAATACCTTTAAACATATCTTGCATTTGACCGGCAATCGTTACACCTTCAACTGGAAATTGAATTTCACCATTCTCCACCCAGAAGCCACTAGCACCTCGTGAATACGCCCCTGTTAAAATATTAACGCCCTGTCCCATTAACTGGGTCACTAAAAATCCCTTATCCATTTGCTTAATGATGGACTGTAAATCACCCGCATTGGGATTTACCCGTAAATTATGCACCCCATCAGCATTGCCCGTTGATTGGAGGTTTAATCTTCTTGCCGAGTACACGCCAAGCAAATACTGCTTTAAAAATCCTTGTTCAATGATGATATTCTCTCGCGTGGGAATACCATCTGCATCATAATTGGCACTGCCTAATGCACCTGCAATAAAAGGGTTCTCTTGGATATGCATAAAATCAGGGAACAACTGCTGCCCCAATGCATCACATAAAAAAGAATTTTTACGGTATAACTGCGTTCCCATGATTGCAGATAATAATTGCCCAATAAACCCACTCGAAACGCGATTAGAAAAAATGACGGGCGTTTTTTGAGTCGCAATTTTTCTTGCCCCCAAACGCTCGCACACCCGGCTTGCTACCTGTTGTGCCACCGTAGAGATTGCATCTAAATGCTGGTAGGCCCGAGCAGTGGTATAGGCATAATCCGTTTGCATGTCTTCGCCCTCTTTGGCGATTAGGCTACAACTCATACCATGACGCGTACTTTTTTGGTACTCATGGAAGCCTTGCGTATTCATGCTCGCACTCACAAATTGGTAACTCGAGACATTGGCACCATCTGAATTAAAAATGCGCCCATCCTGCTGTCGTGCCAAAGTTTCTAATTCAACCGCCTGGTCAATTGCAGTGTCTGTGGTAATTGACCAAGGGTGATAGAGATCCAAATCTTGATGATTTAAGTTTTTCCAATAATGCGCCTCGGCCAGGCCAAAGCAGGGATCTTCAGCACTGACTTTTGCCATAGCGCAGGCCGCTTTAACAATCGTCTCCAAGGCCTCATCGTGCAGGTCGGTCGATGAGGCAATCCCTTTGCGTTGCCCGACGTATACGACAACACCTATCCCTTGTTTTTGATGAAAACTAATGGACTCCACCTCGCCCATGCGCACATCAACATCAAAGCCGCGTTCTTCTTGAACATCGACCACTGCATCACTTGCGCCATATTTATGACAAAGCTCCAAGGTTTTATTCATGATAAGTGTCGAAGCATCTATCGATTTTAAATCGGTTGGTGTGGTTTTATTTAATTTTGTTTTCATGATTATTATTCGCGGTTATAATGGGTGAAGAGATTAAAACTCATTAAGATAAGGATACCGGAATCAAATGAACTCGCAAAGCAGATTTAAAATTTTTATTGCTTTGCTTGCCGGAATCACAATCGGATGGTGTGTCCCCATGGTGGCCCAAGCGGGATGGAAAACATTAGGCCCGGGTATCATGTATCAAGACTTATCCCCTATTTATATACGCGATTGGTCACATATTCACGTTTTTAAAATTGATCCCAATCTCAGTACTTTTGAATTGGTTCAACAAAAACAAATTGAAAAAACGTTTCCTTCTATTATTCAATATGCCAACTATAAAAAAACCAATCTCGCCTTTAATGGTGGTTTTTTTGACAATCAACTGCTCCCTCTCGGTTTGCGAATATCCAATTATAAAATACTGAACCGTTTTAAACAAATCAGTTGGTGGAGTGTTTTTTACATTGAGAATAAACGACCCCATATCGTTTATGGAAAACAATTTAATCATCATTCTGGGATTGAGTTTGCCTTACAAAGTGGTCCACGCTTAGTCATTCATGGAAAGATCCCCCATCTAAAGCCGGGATTAGCAGAACGCACTGCGCTATGTATTCTTCCCAACCACGAAATTGCTGTTATCATTACCCAATATTTCCCAATGACCCTGACCCAACTTGGAAAATGGCTTACCGATGAACCCTTGCAATGTATTGAAGCTATCAATCTTGATGGCGGAAGCTCAACGCAATTGTTTGCAAAATTTTCTGGATTTTATTTACATATGCCGGGCTTAGCTTCCGTCAGTGATGCGATCACCGTAATGCCTCGTTCTTAATTATTCCCCACAACTTATCCACAGGATGCTCCCAGAGTTATTCTCTTGAACTTCTTCTGAAAACACATTATATTGTAATTTGTAAGAAGATATAATCTATATATAGTATTGCAAGGCTAAATTTTCACTATAAAAAAAACAATGCTTCAGCAAACAGCTCGGAGGAACCAATGGATACACTCATCACTGAAGAAAAAAAACCGATTAACCATCATCACCTCACAGTAGGACAACAGCCCGGTCAACTACAAGTTATTAAACGTAATGGCATGGTTGTAAATTATGATGAAAATAAAATTAAAATTGCAATAAACAAAGCATTTATTGCTTTTGAAGGTTTAGCCGCTGCAGCATCTAATCGTATTTATCAACAATTGGATCAACTGACCGCTCATATTAGTGAGACCTTTTATCGTCGCATGCCAACGGGTGGATGTATTCATATTGAAGACATTCAAGATCAGGTAGAATTGGTATTGATGCGTGGTGGAGAATATCAAATTGCACGTGCCTATGTGTTATATCGTGAAGAGCGTCGTAAAGTACGCGAGGCGACCCATACCGCTGCGGCAGAAGATGATAAAACGCTACTCATTACCCTACCCAATGGTGAATTACAGGCATTAGATCCATCTTGGCTCACCAGTATTGTTGCAGAAGCTTGTGAAAATCTTTCTGATGTTTCAGCCAAATCAGTCGCTGAAGAAGCACTACGCAACCTCTACCATCAAGCAAGCCTAGAAGATGTCTACAAAGCCTTGATTATGGCCTCCAGAACCTTTATAGAAACTGAACCCAACTATAGCCAAGTTAGTGCACGCCTATTGTTGAATACGTTGCGTCAAGAAGCTTTTCGTTTATTGAAACTGCCCGTTCCTGTTTCTCATGAGGATATGGCACAACGCTATACCAGCTATTTTAAAAACTACATCCAACACGGTATTGAACAAGGCATCATTGATTCCACATTACTCAACTTTGATTTGGATAAATTAGGTCTCGCTTTAAAACCAGAACGCGATCTTGATTTCACTTATTTAGGTTTGCAAACCCTCTATGATCGCTACTTCATTCACCAAGACGGTCATCGTTATGAGTTACCCCAAGCTTTCTTTATGAGAGTGGCAATGGGACTTGCTATGCGTGAAAAAGACAAAGAGAAATGGGCTATTGAATTCTATCAGCTATTGTCCTCTTTTGATTATATGTCATCGACACCCACATTATTCAACTCAGGAACCATCCGTCCTCAATTATCAAGCTGCTATCTAACCACCATCCCCGATCGTTTAGATGCAATTTACAATGCGATCAAAGACAATGCTTTATTGTCTAAATTTGCCGGTGGGCTTGGTAATGACTGGACACCCGTTAGAGCAATGGGCTCACACATTAAAGGTACTAATGGTAAGTCACAAGGTGTTGTTCCCTTCCTCAATGTTGCCAACGCCACTGCTGTTGCTGTCAATCAAGGTGGAAAACGCAAAGGTGCGGTATGTGCATATCTTGAATGCTGGCACCGTGATGTTGAAGAGTTTTTAGAGTTACGTAAAAACACCGGTGATGATCGTCGCCGTACGCATGATATGAATACCGCACTTTGGATCCCGGATTTATTCATGAAACGCGTTGAAGAACAAGGTGAATGGACCTTGTTTTCTCCTGAGCAAGTCCCCGAGTTGCATGATTTATATGGTTTGGCTTTTGAAAAAAAATATCAACAATATGAAAATATTGTCAAAAAAGGAAACATGAAAAATACCAAAACCATGCCAGCAATTCAATTATGGCGTAAGATGCTATCGATGTTATTTGAAACTGGCCATCCCTGGTTAACGTTTAAAGATGCATGCAATTTACGTTCACCACAACAACATGCGGGCGTTATTCATAGCTCAAATTTATGTACTGAGATAACACTCAATACCTCTGAAGAAGAGATTGCCGTTTGCAATCTTGGAAGTGTGAATCTACCTGCTCATATTGAAAATGGTAAAATCAACGAGAAAAAACTGGAAAATACCATTCGCATTGCGATTCGTATGCTAGACAATGTCATTGATATTAACTATTACTCTGTTCCTCAAGCACGGAACTCCAACTTAAAACACCGCCCCATAGGTATGGGTTTAATGGGTTTCCAAGATGCTCTTTACGCGTTAAAAATGGACTATTGTTCCAATGAAGCTGTCAAGTTTGCTGACTACAGCATGGAGCTTATCAGTTACCATGCGCTCAATGCATCGTCTGATCTTGCCAAAGAACGCGGTACTTATGAAACGTTTGAAGGCTCTTTGTGGAGCAAAGGCATTCTTCCTATTGACTCGATTAACCTGTTACAGCAGGCGCGTGGTCAATATTTAGAACAAGATAAAAGCCAACAATTAGAATGGGAGAACTTAAGAACTAAGATTCGTACCCAAGGTATCCGTAATTCAAATGTGATGGCTATTGCACCTACAGCGACAATCTCTAATATTTGCGGTGTATCACAGTCGATTGAACCGACCTATCAAAATCTGTATGTAAAATCGAATTTGTCTGGAGAATTTACCATTGTAAATCCTTACCTGGTTTCTGAGCTGAAAGCACGTAAAATGTGGGACAATGTGATGGTCAATGATCTCAAATATTTTGATGGAAGCGTGCAGGCTATCAGCCGTATTCCTGATGATCTAAAAACACGATTTGCCACAGCATTTGAAATGGATCCGCAATGGCTTATAGAAGCAGCATCTCGTCGTCAAAAATGGCTCGATCAAGCACAATCCTTAAATATTTACATGGCTCAAGCTTCCGGTAAAAAATTAGATACTTTATATCGCCTCGCCTGGCAGCGCGGCTTAAAAACGACTTATTATTTAAGAAGTTTAGGTGCAAGTAATGCAGAAAAATCTACAGTTACCGATAGCGCTTTAAATGCGGTGAAGGCAAATCCTGCACCACTGGCTTGTTCTATAGACAACCCAGATTGTGAAGCATGTCAATAAGGAGAAATAAAATGCAAACAACTATTCAAGAAACATCAAATTTTATTGCTGCCACTGGATTAGAAAGCCCAGAAATGGGTGCCGATCGCATTCAAGTGGATGATAAAAAAATCATTAACTGCAGGGCTGACCTAAATCAATTGGTTCCATTTAAATACAACTGGGCTTGGGAAAAATACCTAACCGGTTGTGCAAATCACTGGATGCCTAATGAGATTAATATGAGTGCCGACTTAGCACTTTGGAATGATCCCCAAGGTTTAACGCCAGAAGAGCGCATGATCATCAAGCGTAATTTAGGGTTTTTCTCTACTGCCGATTCTCTAGTAGCGAATAATCTTGTATTGGCGGTCTATCGCCACATTACCAACCCAGAGTGTCGTCAATATCTGTTAAGACAGGCATTTGAGGAAGCATTACACACCCATGCCTACCAATATATTATTCAGAGCCTAGGGCTAGACGAAGCAGAAATGTTCAATATGTATCGTGAAGTTCCTTCTGTAGCCACCAAGGCTTCCTGGGCACTTCCCTTTACACAAAGCCTAGGAGATCCAACGTTTAGTACCGGAACACCTGAAAATGACCAGCGTTTATTACGTGATTTAATCGCATTTTATGTTATTTTCGAAGGCATATTCTTCTACGTTGGCTTTACCCAAATTTTATCGATGGGTCGTCGCAATAAAATGGTTGGAACGGCTGAGCAATTCCAATATATTCTTCGTGATGAATCCATGCACATGAATTTTGGTATTGATGTCATCAATCAAATTAAAATTGAAAATCCGCATTTGTGGACACCAGCGTTCCAAGCCGAGATCATTGAAATGATTAAAGCAGGTGTTGAATTGGAATATGCGTATGCAAAAGACACCATGCCCAATGGGATTCTTGGCATGAATGCAGAACTGTTTGAAAGCTACCTAGAATTTATTGCCAACCGACGCTTTGTGCAAATCGGCTTAGCAGAGCAATATCCAGGCGCACAAAACCCATTCCCATGGATGAGTGAAATGCTAGATCTGAAAAAAGAAAAGAACTTTTTTGAAACACGCGTTACTGAATATCAAGTGGGTGGAGCACTCAGTTGGGAATAAGATTTCGCCAACCAGGGACTTCGGTCCCTGGATTATAGATTGCAACGACCTGAACTTAATTTTAGCATCGCCTTGCTATTGGGTAACAAACGAAATGGCACTTCTTGAATCACTACCAAAAACCCTTCCTGCTGCAATTGCAATAAAACCGGCCCTAACCATTGACTAATCTGGCCATCGTTTTCAGTGAGTGGATAAATACAAACCTCATGCGCTACACGTGCTAATTCTTTGATCCATTTTAGATGAAACGCTAAATCTTGAGACAGTAAATCTGCAAATAAATAATTGGAGCAAAGCGCGATATCAAAGCTAGAATTCGGAAAGGGTAAATGAAAGTCTTGCACACCCAAATAACGACCCTGTTCATAGCCTTTTAAATAATCATTTAAAAACTCAGAAATCCCCTGTTGCCGTTTAGCAATAAAAGTTTCACAACCACCATATTTATCAAAATTAAAACGCTCAGGATAGGTTTGCATCCGTTCAAGTTGCTGATCCAAATGCACAGAAAATTGATGTTGCATTTTTTTAAAATCAGCACTAAACCAAGGATCACAACTTTTTATATGACCACTTTTAGCCGTCAATTCTTTGTTTACAGCAGTAGGGCCTGATGCAAATTCCAAGACTTTTTTATCGACAATATCCGCACCCAGATCAAACATATCGACATATTCTGTCAAATGATGCCCCCACAAAACCCATTTGCGCATCGCATATCTCCATCTGATAAATTCTACCAATCATACTATACTCAGTTAGAATGCTAAGAACAAGCATTGCTACAATTCAGTTTGAAACGTCATACCAGTTGCCAACTTGATATATTGTATTTCACACACTATGCTAAAATTGTGACTAGAGAGGAATACTGATGATATCAAAATCTGTTTCTAAACTTGGAAAAGATTTTATTGTTGCCATCACACCTGCATTCCTCATTATTTTTGGGGCAATTTCACTAGCGACATTGATTTTTTCTGGCCCTGAGCTCAGACCATTCTTGATTATTGGAATTAGCAGTGGACTTATAGGGGCCATTCTACTTTGTTGTGGACATCTTTTTTTTAGTTCATCCAAAATTGCAATACCGGCT
>JAKFUY010000209.1 GCA_021732495.1 Legionellales bacterium
AAAGAGTGAAGGGATGCTTGCATTGCTTGCGGAACATCTATCAAACTCGCGACCTTGGCACCAGTAAAGCCCGACACTGATGAGGTCAAAAACCACATCCCCATCACTCCCCCCATCCATGTCGTTGGCACTAATTCGGCAACCATCGCCAGACCCAATGCGGAAACCAATAGTTCAGCCAAACTTTGAAAAATATAGCTTACGACCAACCACATCGGAGACACATGAAAGCTTGCATCGGCAAAAAAATGAGATACATACAACACGATATAGCTAAAACCACAACAAAGCATGCCAATTGAAAATTTATGGAAAATACTCAGTGGATATGTAGAAACCGCATTTTTTTGATACCAAACCGCTAAAATAGGACTCCATACAATAATCCAAAATGGGTTTAATGCCTGAAAGGATTGCGGATCAAAAGTAATGCCCCAGATTTGAGGATAGACATGCAACACACCATATAAATTAATGGAGGTAGGCATTTGATGATACAAGGTAAAAAAGATAACTGCTTCGAGCATCAGTATCAATACCACCCATAATCGACGCCTTACACCTGGGCTTTCACCTTGTGCAGCCCACAGATAAACGGCTAGCACCATCGCTATCACCACCTTAAGCCCCAAGATCACATAGACATAAGAAGACAATAAGAAGACCGTCAAAACCCATAATAAAAGAACAACCACCATTACCCCAAGAAAATGCCATTTTTTCCCCTGGATCATCTGTAGCTCTTGGCTTACCTCTCTCAGTTTTATCTTATTTATCATCACCACACAGCAGGCGATGAAGATACCCAATGCACTGGCAAAAAATGCATAACGATACCCTAGATGATGCGATAAAAAAGGTCCAATGATGAGCGCCGACAATGCACCCAGATTGACCGTCATATAAAATATCGTAAAAGCCGAATGAAGCTTTTCTGGCTGGTCTTGATATATTTTACCTAGAATAGTGGCTGGATTGGCTTTAAATAATGCATTGCCAATACACACCCCCGCCAGTGATGGGAAAAAAGCATCCACGGGAGCAAAAGTAAGCCCCACATAGCCTAAAAGCATCACCAAAAGCCCCAACAACAAAGTCGTGCTGGCACCTAAAATACGCTCCCCACACCAGCCACCAAGACCTACAAAACCATATAACAGGGCTGAAAAGGCTCCATAAATATGGAAAGCATCTGTAGAAGTAAAATGTTTTTCTTTTAACAGATACACCACTAAAATACCTTGCAAGGTATAAAAGCCAAAACGCTCAAAAAACTCGATAAAACCAATAAAAAATAATATAGGAAGAGATGGCTGATTTTTCATAAGAGGCAAGAATTTTCAATTTTTAAAAGGGTACCTAAATTATTGATCAATGGCTAGAATAAAAAAAACTTTAATTTCTATTTGCAATAGGTGCTATGCAGATTATATTGGTATTAATAGTCAATATTCATTCTAAGGCATATGTCTAAAATTGGTTTATATCTCGCCGGTGGTGGTGCAAGAGGGGCTTATCAAGCAGGAGTCATCAAAGCACTGTATACCATCTTAAAAACACCTACTATCCCTTTTGATATGATTACAGGTGTTAGTGCTGGAAGTGGCAATGCGTGTATCCTGGCTCAAAATGCAGACAACTTCAAAAAAGGTGTGCAAGAGCTGGAAGACTTATGGTGCAACATCAAAAGCCATAATATGTATAATGCCAATAATATGGATATTACCAAATCCTTATTAAGGAATATGGGTATATTGTTTATTGAACGTCGCAAGTCTGGCTATCTATTGGATAGCGAGCCTTTGCGAGCACTGCTTGAATCAAGAATCAACTTTAAAAAAATTAATAAAAACATCCAAGAACAAAAAATTAAGATGTTAGAAATTATTTGTACTTGTTATGACACCCAATTGAACTATTCATTTTGTCAACAAAACGACCCTGACTTTAGTCATTGGCAGCATTATAAGCATATTTCATTAACCGAAAACATTGAGCTGGATCATGTCTTGGCCTCTGGAGCTCTGCCATTGTTTTTCCCTCCCATTCAAATCAAACATCAATTCTATGGGGATGGCAGTATGGGATTAATTTCTCCCTTACGCGGATTGGTCCATAGCAAAGCCACCAAGATTTTAATTATCAGCAATCGTCATGCCATGAGCATTCATGATAAATCGACATTACCACAAATTGGGTTTTCCCAAATATTAGGAAGCATGTTAAACAGTTTATTCCAAGACAATCTGGATAGAGAAATTGAGATTGTTAATCAATTAAATGATATGTCAGACATGATATCCATTTGGAATAAAAAAAATACGCCCTGGTGTGATATAAAAACATTACACCTTAGACCGCGGGCGGATATTGCAAAAATCGCCCTGACACA
Organism: Legionellales bacterium; assembly: GCA_021732495.1. Lineage (GTDB taxonomy): Bacteria > Pseudomonadota > Gammaproteobacteria > Legionellales > Legionellaceae > UBA2653. Next base: position 2,393 of record JAKFUY010000209.1, read on the forward strand.
TCACTTACACTTAGCCAGTGGTTTGCGAGCGCTGATGGCGATATTTGGAGGCAGTCAACAATCCGGTGATTTGGTAAGCTTCCTCTTATTCGAAGCCCCCTTTACGCAAGAGATCTTCGAAATGGGTTACGATACGACTCTAGAAATGAGTGAAGAAGTTCTAGAGTTTTTCTCGAGCTAGCGAGAAAGAGATTTACTAACCATCTCAAATACGTTGGCAGACAATGTATGACTCAATAGTTTTTGTAACTGTGCTATCACCTGCTGTTGTCGACTATTATCTAACCAGGCAAAGCGGGTTAGAGGAATGACCATGCGTGAGGCCACTTGGGGATTGATAGGATCTAAAATCAAAATACATTCCGTCAAGAATGCATAGCCACTCCCATTCGTCTCATGAAATACCGCATGATTAGCAGTAAAGCCACCAATTAAAGCATAGACTTTATTGGGGTTCTCCCAAGAAAACAGAGGATGAGAAACCAGTTGTCGAATATCTTTTAAACTCAAAACCCTCGCTTGCATCATAAACCACTTATCCATGACCAACTCATGGCCATGCCAGTCTTGATAAAATTGTTCCAATGCTTGTTTTTGTGCTTCCTTTTGCTCACTTGCTAAAATCACTTTTAAAGCACCTGCTCTATCCGACATATTGGGAGAACTTTGCAACAAAGACCACCCTTGGGGGAAATAGTGGGTGAAATCTGCCAACATCAAATAATGAAGACACACATGACGCCAAGCTCGTTGACCTATGTTTTCAGGATGAGAAGACATCTTCGCATAACACTGCGCAAATTGTGGTTGAAGTTGCAATGCCAAATACTTTTCAAATGCCTGTCTCACCAGCGCAAGACGTTTTGCATCGACAAGTTCTAAACCAAGTAGACATTCTTCATAAGAGGGTAATTTGAATAACTCAGACATTAAATCAACCGCATGCTCTGGAGATTGCAACCATCCTTTTAAAGTATCCATCAGTACCTCAGGAAACGGTACGACAGCATCAGCATGATAACTTTGTTGAATATAATCAATCCACACTTTTTGTTTTAAATCCCATAAAGCAAAACCATCTTTTTCCAACTGAAATAAAGATAGGACGCTTTCCAGTGACAGTGTTCTGTTTAAAATAATGGGTGCCGAGTATCCTTGTAGATAATTCACCACAATATCGTCATAAGCAACTTCAAACTCAAAGACCTGCTCTAACTTCTCCAGCATAAGCATCTCTGGCAAATCCAGTTTTCCAGCTTTCTTACTATAGACCGCAAAACGAATCGGGATTAAAAAAGGCTCTTGTCTATCTTGAGACAACACCATCTTCAAATGCCCCTTGTCAAATGACTCTTTGACCGAGACCACCGGCGTACCCGATTGTTCATACCATCGTTTAAAGTGTTTAAAATCATAATGATTCGCATCAGCCATCGCTGCTAAAAAATCATCTATCGTTACCGCTTGTCCATCATGACGTTCAAAGTAGAGATCCATGCCACGTCGAAAACCATCTTGACCTAAGATGGTTTCATACATGCGAACAATTTCGCCACCTTTCTCGTAGATGGTCGCTGTATAAAAATTATTGATCTCTTGATAGGATTGGGGTTGCACAGGATGGGCCAAGGCCCCCCTATCTTCTGGGAACTGGACACGACGCAGATTGGCCACATCTGCAATACGCTGGACTACCGGGTGATTCATATCTCCGGAAAAAGACTGATCGCGATAGATGGTTAATCCCTCTTTCAAGCTCAATTGAAACCAATCCCGACATGTGACACGGTTTCCTGTCCAGTTGTGAAAATACTCATGACCAATAACACTTTCTATCCCTAAAATATCTTCATCTGTAGCCGTTTTTTCATCTGCCAATACATATTTAGCATTAAAGATATTGAGCCCTTTGTTCTCCATAGCGCCCATGTTAAAGTCTTTGACCGCCACGATCATATAACGTTGCAGATCGTATTCGCGACCAAAACGTTGCTCATCCCAACGCATCGCGTTTTTGATGGCATTCATCGCATAACTACATAAATGTTCATCACCATGTTCTACAAAGATATCAATTCCAACCCGACGGTTAGAGCAAGTAAGAAACTCATCGCTAAGATGGGCTAAATCGCCAGCCACCAAAGCAAATAAGTAACAAGGCTTTAAAAAAGGATCTTGCCAGACAACAAATTTTCGCAGCCCCTCATCCCCAGTTTCCACCAAGTTCCCATTAGACAATAAACAAGGAAATTGTTGCGTATCGGCAATGATCGTCGTGGTAAAACGACTTAAAACATCCGGCCTATCTAAATAATAAGTGATGCGACGAAATCCTTGAGCCTCACATTGCGTACAAAGCATAGTACGACTGGCATACAAGCCAGATAAAGCAGTATTTAACTGAGGATTCAACTGTGTGACTATTTCCAATGTAAAATGCTCTGGTGCATTTAAAATTCGCAAATGCGTGTCATCGACTTGATATTCATTTGGCGATAAATAGCGCCCATCCAACTTGATATGAAGAAGTTGTAAATGTTCACCATCCAACTCGCAAACACCTTCAGCTTTTCTTTGCATACGCATGACATTGGTCACGATGACATCATCTAAGCCACGAATATCAAACACCAATTCAACGTCTGAAATTGCAAAAATAGGTGGGGTATAGTTTTTTAAATAAATATTTTTATCGTTCATTATTATTAATCACAGGAAATATTTTAAGAATATACTAAACTAATAATTAAAAGCTGTCTTGAAAAAATATATTGAAGAGACTCTAAAGGAGAACATCATGAGTAGCGATAATGTCTTTAATCATTTTCGCCAACGTTATGTCGAGAATCAACAGGAAGAAATGTCCTTGCTAGACTATCTTGAGCTCTGCAAACAAGACCCTGCTGCCTACGCCAATCCCGCTGAGCGTCTTTTAATGGCCATTGGCGAGCCCGAGATGATAGATACCCGGCATGATCCTATTTTATCAAGAATATTCTCCAATAAAGTCATTTCCCACTACCCGGTTTTTAACGAATTCTATGGCATGGAAGAACCCATACAACAAATTGTAGGTTTTCTAAAGCATGCTGCTCAAGGTTTGGAAGAAAGCAAACAGGTGCTTTATCTCTTAGGGCCTGTTGGGGGCGGCAAGTCATCACTGGCTGAAAAATTTAAAGACTTAATGCAAAAAATGCCTATTTATGCACTTAAAGGCTCGCCGATTTATGAATCACCCTTGGCATTGTTTGCTCGCGATGAAGAAGGCGCATTGCTGCAAGAGGAATATAACATTCCAAAACGCTACCTTCGTTATATGCTATCGCCATGGGCAGTCAAACGACTCGAAGAATATCAAGGGGATATCAATCAATTTAAAGTAATTAAAGTTTATCCCTCTCGCTTAAAACAAATTGCTATTGCAAAAACAGAGCCAGGGGATGAAAACAACCAAGATATTTCTTCTTTAGTCGGCAAGGTCGATATTCGCAAGCTCGAAGAATTTTCTCAAGATGATACCGATGCCTACAGTTTTAGTGGCGGATTATGTCGGGCACATCGTGGGATTCTTGAGTTCGTAGAAATGTTTAAAGCCCCTATTAAAGTATTGCATCCTTTACTTACAGCTACCCAAGAAGGCAATTACAATCCGACTGAAGGTTTATCCTCGATTCCCTTTGAAGGCATTATTCTGGCCCACTCGAATGAGGCTGAATGGCAAACTTTCAGAAATAACCGCAATAATGAGGCATTTATCGATAGGATTAATATCGTTAAAGTCCCTTACTGCTTAAGAGTATCTGAAGAAATTAAAATTTATCAAAAACTTTTAGACCACAGCTCACTTAATAAGGCACCATGCGCACCTGGAACTTTAAATATGTTGGCAAAGTTTTCGACCTTAACCCGTTTAAAAGAACCACAAAACTCAAGCATTTATTCAAAAATGCGCGTATATAATGGAGAGAGCTTGAAAGATACCGATCCAAAAGCCAAATCCTATCAAGAATATAAAGACTTTGCCGGTGTCGATGAAGGGATGACTGGGGTATCGACTCGATTCGCCTTTAAGATCCTCTCTAAAGTTTTTAACTTCGATCATACTGAAATTGCCGCCAACCCGGTTCACTTATTATATGTGTTAGAACGTCAAATTGAACAAGAACAATTTCCGAATGAAATTCAAGAACGCTACATGAATTTTATTAAGGAGTATTTGTCACCCAAATATGTTGAATTTATTGGTAAAGAAATTCAGACCGCTTATTTAGAATCCTATAGTGAATACGGTCAAAATATTTTTGACCGTTATATCACTTATGCCGATTTCTGGATTCAAGACCAGGATTATCGAGATCCGGATACCGGAGAAGTTCTCGATAGAAATGCCATCAACATTGATTTGGAAAAAATCGAAAAACCAGCTGGCATTTCAAATCCCAAAGACTTTCGCAATGAAGTGGTAAACTTTGTGCTGCGCGCTAGAGCCAATAATCAAGGCAAAAATCCAAAATGGAATAGCTACGAAAAAATGCGCAGCGTCATTGAGAAAAAAATGTTTACCAATACCGAGGAACTGCTACCTGTTATTTCGTTTAATGCCAAATCCTCTGAAGATGATAAGAAAAAACATGAAGACTTTATTTTAAGAATGGTCGAAAAAGGGTACACCAAAAAACAAGTTCGATTGTTGTGTGAATGGTATTTGCGAGTGCGAAAATCGCAATAACACGCCATCCGTTGTTTCAAACAGGAAGCCATCGAATTATGAGCCAATTTATTGATCGACGCACACAAAATAGTAAAAAAAGCACGGTTAATCGCCAACGATTTCTAGAACGATTTAAGGCGCAAATTAAACGCGCAGTCACTGATGCCGTAAACAAACGTGGCATCACCGATATCGTCCAAGGTGAAGAGGTGACTATCCCTGCTAAAGATTTACAAGAACCGCAATTTACAGTCGGTGAAGGTGGGGTGGTCGACAGAGTACTCCCTGGCAATGACATCTTTCAAAAAGGTGACACCATTCAAAGACCACCCACTGGCCAAGGTCAAGCGGGCAGTGGCGAAGCCAGCAACGAAGGAGAAGGGACTGACCCATTTGCGTTTCAACTCAGCAAAGAAGAATTCCTGGAAGTCTTCTTCGAAGATCTTGAACTCCCGGATTTGATACAAAAAGAATTGGCAAAAATTTCAGAATGGCAAACCGTACGCACGGGTGTTGCCCATAGTGGCACACCCACCAATATTAATATTGTGCGTTCCATGAAACAAGCAACTGGACGCCGTTTATGTTTAGGCGGACCGTTAAGAAAACAACTTCGAGACTTAAAACTGCAATTAGAGCAGCTTGAGAAATCACCAAATACACCTTCGCATTTTCTCGAAGAATTACAAAACAAAATTCAGACACTACAACGTCGCTTAGCTAAAATCCCATTTATCGATACCATCGATCTTCGTTATAACAATTTCACCAAAGTATCGCGCCCCAGCACACAAGCGGTAATGTTTTGTATCATGGATGTATCTGGTTCGATGGATGAACCTAAAAAAGAAATTGCCAAGCGTTTTTTTATTCTGCTCTACTTGTTTTTAACCAAAAATTATCAACACATTGATTTGGTTTTTATTCGTCATCATACAGCAGCCAAACAAGTTGATGAACAAGAGTTTTTTTATTCTAGAGAAACAGGCGGCACAGTCGTCTCAAGCGCTTTGGAACTATTAGATCACTTAATTAGTACTCAATATTCAAATCGGACATGGAACATCTATATTGCACAGGCCTCCGATGGAGACAATTGGAACGCAGACTCCCCTTACTGTGGCAAAATATTGGCAGAAAAAATCCTACCCCTCGCTCAATACTACGCCTATGTCGAAATTATGCCTCGACATCATCAAAGCTTATGGGATATTTATCAAGGTCTCGTTAACAATACGCCCAATTTTTCGATACAAACGATACATCAATTATCCGATATCTATCCGGTATTTCGTGAACTCTTCAAAAGGAAAACATCATGAAGCGTAAACCAATTTCCATTGGTGCTGAATGGACTTTTGAGACCTTGCTGGCCTATGACCAAGCCATTGCAAAAATAGCCCAAGACTATCAACTAGATACCTATCCCAATCAAATTGAATTGATCAATGCCGAGCAAATGATGGAGTGTTATTCTTCAGCAGGTATGCCTATCGGTTATAATCATTGGTCATTTGGCAAACGTTTTTTTAATATTGAAAAAATGTATAAACGCGGGCAAATGGGTTTAGCCTATGAGCTGGTGATTAATTCCAACCCCTGTATTTCCTACTTAATGGAAGAAAACACCATTGCACTGCAAGCATTAGTCATCGCTCATGCCTGCTATGGTCACAATTCATTTTTTAAAAACAATTATTTATTCAAAATGTGGACACAAGCCGATGCTATTATTGATTATCTGGTTTTTGCTAAACATTATATTGCAGAATGTGAAGAAAAACATGGCGTCCATGAGGTTGAATCACTCCTTGATGCCTGTCATGCGCTGATGAATTATGGCGTAGACCGCTATAAACACCCCCCTGCGTTATCTATTCATGAAGAAAAAATTCGTCAAAAAAACCGTCAATCTTACCTAGAAACCCAAGTCAATGATCTGTGGAGAACCCTGCCTTCTCAGTTAGGTGAAGAACACGTGGCTCCTGCAGAACGTTTCCCCAAAGATCCCCAAGAAAATATTTTGTATTTTATTGAGAAAAATGCCCCCTTACTAAAACCTTGGCAAAGGGAAATTATCCGTATTGTTCGAAAAATTTCCCAATATTTTTACCCCCAAGGACAAACCAAAGTAATGAATGAAGGCTGGGCGTGCTTTTGGCACTATACCTTATTACACAATCTCTACGACGACGGTTTAGTGACTGATGAGTTTATGCTAGAAGTTTTACAAAATCACACCAATGTGGTGTATCAACCCGAGTATAACAGTCCTTATTTTAATGGCATCAATCCATACACCCTCGGATATAATATGATGCAAGACATTAAACGTATTTGTGAAAACCCCACTGAAGAAGATCGCCATTGGTTTCCAGAGCTTGCCAATACCAATTGGCTTAAAAGTCTAGACTGGGCAATGCGATATTTTAAGGATGAAAGCTTTATCTCCCAGTATTTGTCACCAAAAATGATTCGTGATTTAAAATTGTTTATTATTCATGATGATATTCAAAAACCAGAATTGATAATCGATGCGATTCATGATGAATCTGGCTACAGCCGCATTCGCGATAGTTTATCCAAACAATATAATTTAAGTTATGTGGAACCTGATATTCAAATTTACAATGTGCATCTTGAAAGCGATAGAACGTTAACCATGCATTACTATCAACATGATAAAATGCCTCTTCATCAAAATGTGACAGAGGTGGTAAAGCACCTGCATACGCTCTGGAAATTCCCTGTTCAATTGTTGGTCATGGATGAATCAAAAAATTGTATAAGTGAATATCACTGCCCCAGTAAACCCAGCAACCATTAAGCGCGCCCCCCCAAGAAGAAAAAATTTTACACAAAACCATGATTTCTTATTGATAATGATAATCATTATCATTTAGAATAGTTGGGAATTACCCGTTTAGGAGCACCCGATGAAAAAATCGCACAAATACATGATTACCGCTATTTTAACAATAGGTGCTAGCCTATGGTTAGGTTTGCTAAGCTTTAGTGGTATGTTTGTTCTTATTCCTTCTTTAGGACTATCGCTCAGCGCATTTGTATTGTCTGTCCTCTATGATGGCGAGATATATCAAAAGAATATCAATAACGCTCTGAATAAATTATTTAACAACGATCTCATCGCAGAAAAAATCGGTGAAGAAGCCAAGCGTGAATTACAAGCCTGCGAATTTCTTGAGGAATACAAGCGTCATGCAACAGATCCGGAACGCTTAAAAAAAATGCATATCTGGCTTGGTCGATTATTGTTGGATAAAAAGTCCTCACCGCTTGTAAAAATTGAAGCCAATCACAACTGGGAACAACGTGCATTAGAATTAACATCAAGGAACCGCGCTCTCATCGGTTTTTCTGCATTGGCTGCCGTGTTAATGATATTTGGAACCACTTACTTGCTTCTAGAAGCTATCTCAGTTGTGACATTTATTACCATCGCACCCGCTATTTTACCCTATATTGTGCTGCCAATTGCAGTGATATCAGGCATCGCCTATGGATTTCTGACCTATAATTCAAGCTCTGATTTTTTATTGGATACATCGCTATCAGAGTGGTGGGGAAAATTTAAAACCCAATTATCGAGCAACCCGTTTTATGTCATCGGTGCCTCGCTTATCTTATTGCTAAACCTTGCCCTCACCTTATGCACTGCAGGGACATGGTGGACTGTCATCAATCAACAGCGCTCTGTATGGCCTTGGCTGCAAAAAATCAGTACCCGAGCGATGCAATGGCTAACAACAGCGGTTATCGGAGTTTCCACCTTAGGATTTAATTTAAGAAACACTATTGAGACTATCAAAGAAATGTCGCCACATGAACACTCGGACACAACATGTTCTAGTGCACATGATGAGCATCCAGTTGAAGCTGTTTCTATAGACCCCTCACCTATTTTCAATCCTATTCTGTTATTGTTAAAAATCACCTATACACCCGTGCGCGTTCTCATGTTTGTAGGCCACTTAATCAGTATTGGTGTCACCGGTGATAGAATGCCAGGCATGTCTGCTATTTTTTCAGCTCTGCTAGGTATTATCAGTGAAGCATTCGAAGATGCGCATTATTTCTTTGACATACGACATTTCTTTAAGAATTTACGTCATACCTTTGGTTTAAATAATGATGGCCATCATGAACATACTCATGAACACCATCACGGCCATGAACATTCAGATTTCCCCAATCAAATTCTACAGATGATATTATCTCCTGTTGTTGCCCTTGCCGCGCTGTGGAATTGGGGTTTTGATCGATCTCCTGAAACATCATGGACAAGGTCTTGGAACGCCATAAACCAAGACCTCTATGGAATCAAGCCAAATACACCAGAACATGATAAAACCGAAAAGCTCAATCGTTTTAAAGCCATTCGGAGCGACGAATGGGCAAGACAAGAAACACACATGATTTTAGAAGAAGCACTTGAGCAATGCACAGATACAGCGAAGTATCATGATTTAGAACAAATACAATCAGAACTTACTATCAATGCAATGAAGATCCAAGGAGACCTAAATGCCTCAAAATCATCAGCTCGAAAGGATATCAATACGATGTATGAAAGAATCATGTTTTGGCAGCCCCAACCACAACAAGCGAGTGATACCTCAGCTTTAATAAGACAATTAACTTAATTGGCTCTGTTTTATCACAACGATATCAAATAGAAGATGTTGTTCATTATCATTTAGACAACTTCTGCTGAAATATCTATTTTTGCTCACATCATGCATTTAACGATTGTTTTTATTGCAGACAGGGGAGGTTTTCTGCTAAAATTCTGACATATTGCCGTTTTTAAAAGCGACTCTTCTCGATGAGATCACATGTTTAGCTATTTTCGAAAAATAATTTCTGGCGTAACACAATATATCCGTAGTTCACTCCCAGGAAGTGAAGTTGATGCCCCTCATATCCAAGAAGTTGATGCCCCTCATATCCAAGAAGTTGATGCCCCTTATATCCAAAATGACGCTTTTATTATAGGCCAAGATGCACGTTTGTTTGCTCATATCCAAAATGATGCTTTTATCACAGGCCTCTTCGCTCTGAAGGGGAATTACTTTGAAATCACTTCTGCATATCTTAAAAAATATTTAGAAAGCCTGGCGAGGTCGGGGCAGCACTTCAACGCCCAATATAATGATATTCTTAGAGAAATGGAGTATGCCATTCAAATAGAGAAAGCCATTATCTCAGCGCCAGCAAGAAGACCACAAGCATCCCAGTATGTAGATGAAATAGCAAAAAATATTGCACATGATCTTGAACACTTAGCCCAGGGTGCAAAATTAACGCTACCAGGTGGTTGGACTGATCTAGAAGGTGGACATGCCATGATCTACCAATTTATTCGCGAGGCAGACCACTATTTACTAAAAGTCATTAATGCGGGGTGGGGACTTCAATACCATGGGAAAAAATCAGTAGCAGAAAAAGAGCTTTACAATCCTATTAAGGCATGGTCAATCCCTCTTTTACAAACTCCACACGATAAAAATGAGCTTGCCCATTTCATGGGTCGTTTATTAAAGGCTAGACTAAATACAGTAGTCGAGATGTCGGGGACAAAATTATATGATGAGATTTTACCAAGCATTAGTCATATTGGCGGCAGAGAAATCTCAGCTGATAAATTAACACCTGATTTTGCTTATACAGGGGGCCAACTATCTGGCACCTGTACCCAGCGCAGCATTCATCAAATGCTTAAAATAAACTCTGATTCACTCGAGGAATACAGACGTTTTATTTTTAAATTTAAGATGCATTCCTTGTCAGAATATGCCGATTCATGCTTAAAAGGAGAACAACCATTTAATGCTCCCGTCGCTGCACAAATTCATTTAGCCATTGAAAACAATTTAAAAATTTTAATGACCCCGACGCTTTTTGATGCGCAAGAAACCGAAAAATTTATAGAAGAGTTGCTCGCTATAAAAGTTCGGACAAACAGAGCCCCGCTCGTTCCACCACAAACAGTCACCCCTGAAGAATATGCCCCACTTTTCGTAAGGAACTCTCCTCTGGTGGCAAAAACTCCAGAGCTTACTGGTAATGATTATTTTGCTCTTGCTGCACCAATTACGATCGATTTTAGTAGTGGTAGCTTTTTAGACAAACTATCTGAATATGTCGGCCTGATAGCACAAATCAATGATTCTGCCACACGCTACACATACCTTGAGCAACTCATTTTAGCACTTCCACTAAGTAGTACAAATATTTTTATTATGCCCCCATATACCAGCATGAAAACTCTCGCTGACTATGAGAGATTTTCTGGGGCAGTACGACAAATACAAGTATTACTCCATGGATTACAGACAAATTGGGCGAAAGACACACATCTAATGAAGTTAAATACGTTAGCTCTAAGTGCTCTAACACTTAGAACGGAATTTTATAATGTCATTAGCATAATAAAACGTCTCCCTTCTTATCAAGGATTTACCGATCTGGTGCTCAACGCCATCATTGGCAATCACACAAGAAACCCATTTTGGGCCACCAACCATCCCCAATTGGATGCGCGAATTATATTGCTCCAAGAGCGATTTAAAAATTCTTGTAGTTTGTTCAATTCCGACTATTTTAATTATTTTAATCAACTCTTATACACCGAGCGAGAATTATACCAAAAGTTAAATAAAGTATATGCGGAGAAGTTTGGCACCAACCCCGAAAAATTGCATCAAGAAATTAAAGGGCATCAGTTACAGGCTCTGTATATGATAAGTTTGCACATCATTGGCTCATTTAAGCTTGACCAACAGTTTGAACCACTCATTCAAAAGGTCCGGGATTTGCTTAACTATGACACAGATTTAAGACGCTTTGTGAATCCCATGTATCAAACACAATATGGTGCGCACCCTAATCTTCGTATAGCAATGCTCGACTTAAAACAGGGTAGTAGCATCCAGTTGTATACCCCTCTAGACCCAACCTCTGTTCCCTATAGGTCCCTATCTCAGGAAATCCTAAAGCATAAATATAATTTTGCATCTCCTTCTCCTGCCAAAGATGCACTTGAACAAGATAGTCCTGAATATTCAACATACAGGCAAGTTCTCAATGCCCGAACTACAAATCATATTCAGCTTAATCCTGGAAAAAGTAAGGCGCCATATCGAACAATCACCCAAGATGATATTATTGCCCGCGACTATCATCATTTACGCAGTAATCCCAACCTTCAAATTGCTTTAACCCTCCATTATTTTACGCGCAATATTGATAAGCTTTCTGATGAAGCCGATCAACGCTACATTGAAGCCAACCTTTTTCAAATAGGCTTACTGCTAGACGCCATTAAACAAGAAGAATTCATACCTCAATTTGATGGCTTCTTAGATACGGGATTACGGTTTTTCACTAAAAGTGGGCAGCACACACGTCATACACTTCTATTTTTAAGACTAAATGTTCTTGTCAGTAGTTATATGGCACTCGATGAAAATGCTTTAGGCATCGCTCGTCTAACAAGCATTCAAGATGAGATACTCAAGCAATTACAACTCGCCACTGATTCAGACATTATTTATGTACTACAACAATACCTATTCCTTGCAACCATAAGAAAAATTGAATCGAAAGCTCAAGCATCTCATGATTTAGAGTTAGCCCTAAATGCATATCGATACATCCAAGGACATTCCAACCCATCTATACTAGAAGATAGGAACCATACGGCAGACCTTGAAACTGCTGTAGCTAGGTTCCAAGCGCTCATGAGTCAACAAAGAAGTCATTTGGACATACTGATTAAAAAACACCTCACAACAGCGGATTTAAACCTAGAGGGCTCTTTCCCTAACTATCGGTTAACAAATCCTCATGGCACTACCGTTTATAAGTTCAATGCTATTTTAGGCAAGCTTTTTGAGGGTTATCTTGCCATTAGTGGTATCCCATTGACCATAAAAAACCACCCTCTTCTCAAACGACTGGGACTAAACCACTTCAATCAATGTTTGATGTCAGCGGATCAAAGCTATATGGTGCTGCCCAACCCACCAAAAAACACGGAATT